>NZ_CP079226.1:0-253808 GCF_019317345.1 Rhodococcus sp. LW-XY12 | reverse complement strand
CGCTGCGCGGCTCGACGGTACTCCCGTCACGTTGCCGCCGAACGCGTCGCTGCGCTCCGCTCAAAATCAAAATAACAGTCTCACCAACACAATTCATCGACACGCTATTGACTCCCCCCACCCGAATGAGAGACGGGGACGCACTGCCCCCGTCTCTCTCAACCCGTCCCGATGTCACGCACCCATCATACCCCACCACACCAGACACACCCGGACACTATACGAACCAGATAGCATTGAAATACTCATGCTACCAACCAAATACGACACAACACCAATGTTCCTATGCGCAAAGTCACTCAAAATCACTGTACGACAATATATTTATATAGATATATTGCAGCACAACATAATTCAAAAACGCCCAAAACCAGCATCACCAGGCCCCGCGCGCACCCCGACGCTCCGACCCCCGCACGCATCCGCCGGCCCCAGTCTCCGGCACCCCACCACAACGGGACATGGCATCACCCCAGGTCACAACCAAAAAACACCCACCAGCACCGACACCACACTGCAACCAACCCACCGGAGGCGGCCCGGGTTCCCCGGAGCGGTGGCGCAGTGCAATCCGCAACAAGGATCCACGCACGGCCCAACCAGCGTCAAACGGTGTGGAAGCCCTTACCGGCGATCTTTCTGTCAGGGGTAGTTGCTAGGTTGCCCGCCATGAGCGCACTCTCCGACTTCTTCACGCAGCCCGGCTTCTGGTGGGGCGTTCCCGCGGGCACCCTCCTCGGTGCGGTGGTAACTGGAGGATTCAACCTGGTCTCGACCAAGAAGAGCGACCTTCGCAAGATCGATCAGGAGAACGATCTCGACGCCCGAAAAGCGGAACGCGAGCAGGAGCAACGCAATCAGGCGATCGTCTTCGAAGCCGCCAGCAGCTACGCCACCACGGCATCAGACATGCTTCTCGCTGTCATCGATGAAAATAAACTCTTCAACTTTCTTCGCGACCAAGTGCTGTCCGATGCCGGAGAGATCGACCCAAATGCCATGGAGAAGATGGCGTTCGTGGAGACCCAGGTGACCGAGTTGAAACGTCTCGGTTTGTCGCTGAGCAACCTGAAGCTGTTCGCCTCCACTGAACTGCAGGATGCAGCAGTACGCGTCTTCGAGGCACTCCGGACGGTAGTCAGCCAGACCACCGAGCCGATGGCGAAGAACGCGGCGATGCAAGCCGCAGCGATCGAGCTGGACAAGTTCGTCAATGTCTTCCGCCAGGAACGCGGGCTACCCAAGTACGAGACTTCCGACGCGGCACGGGCGCAGGCAGGGTATGTCGAGACCTTAAAGGAACAGGTCGAGACGTTTCAGGAAGAAGCACGGCAACACATGCGTGCAGCAGGGTTCACCTCGACGCCGTGGGACTAACGAACACCCGCATTCAAGCTGCACGGCGCACCCCTTCCGCGGCAACGACGGGGGCATCAGTGCGTACCTCAGCTATCCAGCGCTCAACACCAACGCGCCCGCCTACACAGAAAACCGCCAACCTACACAGAAAACCGCCAACGTTCGGCAGGTCGACATCCGGGGCGTCGATATCGGCACGTCAATGTAGATGTCGTGATTCGGGTCATCCTCGGTGTTGGGCAGACGGTCCAGGCCGTACTGCTCCTCAAGCTCCCTAAGGCGCTCAGCTGCCTCCTGGGCTCGGCGTTCTTCATCAGTGCGACAGATCCTGGTGGCGCCGACTCTCATGTTCCATACAGACACTTCCGCACACCCTCGAGCGGATCGGTGCCTCGGTGGCCTCGGCCCGCTCCGCCGGTACCCGCCGCACCTACGCCCCGGTACGGCGGACATTCACCACCTGGTGACGAAGCGAGGGACACGCCGCGTTGCCGGCGCATCCGGTGACCCTCGCCGCATATCTGGTCTCCGCCGCCGACACCCTCACTCCGGACGGCACCCGCGCCTACGCCCCCGGCCACTTTGGCGCACCATCTCACGGCGATCGCGCATCATCACCGCGAAGCCGGACACTCCAGCCCCACCGGCGATGACCTGGTGCGGCAACGATGTCCAGGATCCGCCGCGACTACGCCCACCGCCGGAGACCGACCCCGCAATCCGCGGGCACCGCTACTCACCGCCGACGTCCTCACCATCGTCGACAAAGCCCGCTCGAGCTGCCGGAGTCGGGCCGATGAGGTTCTGGAACGCCGCGATGCCGCGATCCTGCTGCTCGGTTTCGCGGGGGCGGTCCGGCGCAGCGAACTCGTCGCCCTCACCTGCAGGGACATCGCGGTGCATCGGCTCGACGGGTTGCACATCCGGCTGCGCAAATCCAAGACCGACCAGGAGGGCCGCGGCACGATTCGGGCCCTCGCAGTGCACTGACGACTGACAATGACCGGCCCATGCGAGCAGCTGACAACCAGAACGAGACGGCGTCCCGGACGATGCCGTCCGGGACGCCGCTACCGCATCATGCGGGTGTCGATGACGCGAAAGTGTCGAGGTCGAGAGCGATCTCGACACCGTCCTTCTCCACGACGATCTTCGCGTGCACCGCACCGGTTGCGGCCAGGTACTGCCGCAGGGTCGAGAGCAGCAGATCATCCCGGTTCTCAATCCTCGACACTGTGCCCTGGTCGGTGTCGAGGATCTTCGCAACTTCGGTTTGCGTCAGGTTGCCAGCCTTGCGGATGTCCGCGAGACCTTGAGCATAGATCCGGTTGACCTCCGCACGTTCGGCCGCGTAACGGGCGACGTCGTCGGCGATTAGCGGGTCCGCGGCCAGTCGGTCGATACGGTCGTTTCCGCGGGTGAATCGGGTCCGGTCCAACGGTTCGGCCATCACTGATCTCCTTCTTCTGCCTGGAACTTCCATGCTCGGATCGCGGTATCGGCTCGGGGGCCGACACTGTTGTAAAACACGTCACCGATCCTCGACTTGTCGCCCGCAAACAGCGCCACCACCACGGTGTTGCTGTTCGGCGGGAACCAACAGATCAAGCGGAACGCAATGCCAGGGTCGAAAGGACGGGCTGTGCGCCACACCGGATACCGACCCAACTGACGTACCCGCTTGAGGTCAGGCTTGTCCTCGTCCGGAGGCCCGGGCAGATCCCGCAGCAGTTTCAGTGCGTCGACAGCCCGAGCAAGGATGCGCCGAGAATGCTCGTCACCTCCTCTGGCTTTGACTTCGATACGGTCGAGCCAGTCCCAGAACCCTTCCGGGGCATCTACGTCCACACCCCCAATATGGCATCAAAACCATATGTCGTCAAGGCCATACAAAGTGATGTGTCAGCCGCGACCTCGGCCCCAGATCAACACACCACCAGCAAGACGGGCCGACATCGCACCGGGTGCACACAAGGCGAACGAACCCCTCTGTCCAACCTGCCAGTGACGATGTCACCGCAGTCATCCCGGCACCGTCGCGCAGATCCGTCGGCGCCCGCAAACTGTAGACGAACAAGGGGCAGCGCTTGTCGTGAGTCACCATGAGCCTCACGGGATCGGGAGCTCTTGTCGATGGGTGTGCGTCGTCAATATTCCACGCACGCAGATGTATCCGAGCCGGCCCCAACTATCCGCCGGGGCCGCCCCACAGTCCACCGGTCAGAATGCGGCGTCCTTCTTCCCGATGCTGAGAAGGTATTCCTCCGCCTCGGGTTCGGCGGTGAACGAAAGCACCTCGCCGACGTGCCGACCTAGCACTTCGAGGACATCCTCGGGAGTGGCGTAGAAGAACTCGCGTCTCGGGTTCACCTTGTTGACCCGCCGTTCGGCGAATGCTTCGTGCAGTCTGGCTTCGACGGTCACCGCGTCCTCGGAGAAGAACAAGGCGTGCACGTCGAAGCGGAACGGCACCGATGCGTCACCGAGTTCACGCACCCTGTCCATCGGGTCGAGCCTGCGGGTCATCCCGATCTTGACCATGTTGATTCCGAAAGCGCCCATATTCGAGATGACGTAGACGTACCCGGCGCGGATGTTCGCTGCCCGATAGTCGACGTCATCGATGGCGCGCTGGACATCAACGAGCTTGGATCTCAGGCGTTCGGCAGCAGCGCTGTCGCCGTTCGCCTCCAACGTGGCCAAGGCCGATTGGTAGTGCGCCAATTCCTTGTCCAGCTTGGCGCGTTCGGCGGCCAGTTCCTGCTCGGCTTTGCGTTGCTCGCGCAACTCCTCGCGCCGCGCGCGTTCGGCTTCCTTTTCCTCCTGGACCTTCTGGTGGACATCGGCGGCCAGTTCGAGTTCCCGCAATCGAAGGCGGTGATAGTGATCTGTTACGCGTAGAGCGATCATCTGCCCCTGACGGGCAATCTGTTCGGAAGCCTTGAACAGTCGTGCGGACGCCGCCGCGAGATTTCCGGCCTTGACGGTCTTGACGCAGTTCTCCGCCTCGGCGTTGTAGGCGCGCAGCATGATCTTCGACATCTCCGAGACGAACTTTCGCCCCTGCGTTGCGGAGTTGTTGAACGTGAAGTTCGAGGTGGCGGTGATCGCGGTCTTGTCGCGCACCGCCTGTTTGATCGCTGCCTGCACGCGGGCGAGTTCATCCTTGAGCTGTACGGACGTTTCTGCCGGGTGGTGATACCGGTACAACGCCACGGTCTGGAGTTCTTGCTGACTGTGGGCTTCGACGAGTTCCGCTCGTGCTGCGGTGATCTGCGCGGCCAGGTTGGTGTGTTCGGCGCGCAACGCGGCAACCTGGTCGTTCAGGCGCGCGGTTTCGGCATCGAGCGCTGCTACCCCACCGAGCCCCATCTGATCGACCAGACGGCGCAAGCGATCCACCTCGGACTGCAGCTCCTGGGCACGCTTCTTCGCATTGAACAGCGTGATGCGCTGCTGCGAGGACTCCGGCGAGCTCGACGGCGGTAGGGACTCGGACGGCTGTACAGATTCCGGAACGAGCGGTTGGGTCGCAGAGGTCCACTGGGTTCCGTCCCACCAGCGCAGCTGCGCGGCGCCTTCGGGATCGGGATGCCATCCAGGTGGTGCAGTCATCGCCAACAGATATCAGATCCCACCGCGCTCGTGTCATCGGGGATATGCCATCTGCGTGGCATTTCGCCGTGCCCCACAGACAAGACCGGACAAATCCGGTAACCGTTCCGGACCGTCCGACGATCCACCGGATATGAAGACCGCGTTTCGACTTGCTGCCCTCGGGCTCGCCGCTTTCGGCGCACTCACGGCCTGCGGCAGCGGTGCCGCACCGAACCCCTCGATCCCGTCCCTGGCCAGCACTCCGAGCCACCACGCTCGCCGAGCTGGGACAGGTGCTCGGGCTCTCCCTCAGCGAGCTCGTGCGGTCGGTCCTGGGCCGAAACGGGGTGCGGGCACTGCCCGACGAGTTGATCGCCGAGGTCCGTGCCGCACGCATACCGGTCAGCGCGGTCCAGCGGTGGGTGTGTAGTCGGAAAACAGCCGGCGGTGGATCGCGTCCGTCATGTTCGGTCCGGGCGCGGTCTGCTCCGCCGTGGGGTCCGGCCGGCGCCGAGGCTCGCGCGGGTCACGGCGACGGTCGGATGCGTCGGTGCTGCGATAGTCCATGTGCCATCACGCTTTCTGCTCGATGAACGACGCGGAGGGAATCGGGGTCAGCATCGATGATGCCATCCCCAGCACCACACCGTCGTCGACCACGAGGCCGCATCCATCGACCCCGGCACCGAACCGCGCAGCGGAGAGCCGTCACCGGCGCTCGAATCACGTACGTCGGTACCGACGGAACACAATGGGGTTTCACCGTCGACGCTCCCGGCGGTGGTAGCGGTATCGCCCGGGCGAACGATGGCTCCATCGTCTACACGGTGGGAAGTTCGCTCTCACGTACGGGAGAGGTGGCGCCCGGCTGGGTGACTCGAATCCCTCCAGGTGGTGGTGCCGCCCAGATCCCTCTCGCAGTCCACAACCCCTGCGATGTGGCCACTGACAGCACCGAACTCGTGGTCCTCGACTGCGGGACCGGCAATGACGACGCGCAGGTCATCCGAGCGGACATCACCAGTGGCGACATCACTCAAACGGTCACCGGATTCGTACAACCACGCGGTGTCGATCTGGACCGGGCCGGCAACATCCTGATCGGGGATGCGCAGTTTCGGGACGGAGATTCGGCGGTTGTGACAGTCAGGCGTGATGGAACCCGCACCGAGACCGCGGTACCCGGGTTCGACCTGCTCGATGTCGCCGCTGCAACTGACGGATCGCCCGTGCTCGCGGGTGCAGAAGGCGACGCTCCCCGAATCGTCCGCCTCGGAGCAGATGGCACCCGCACTGCGCTGCCCTTCACCGGTGTCGTCTATCCTACCGGTGTTGCAGTCGGACCCCAGGATGCGGTCACCGTCTCGTATCTCGAGGGCAGCAGCACCACCTCCACCAGCCGTGTCGTGAAACTCGTTCCGGATCCCGCCCCCGAACCGGAACCAGAGCCGGAACCGGAACCCACCCCGGTATTACCGCCGATTCTCGGCAGCAGTGGCAGCAGCGAATAGCTGACATCCCGCCCTTTCCCGTCGTCGATCAGCATCGTGTCCTTGATCGACGACGGGCCAGCTGGTAGCACGATGCAGCTTTACGCAAAGTTTGGGCCGGAGTTCAGTGGAGAGCCCTTGCGTATCGGCTCGTTCGACCCCGTCGTCGACCAGAGCCCTGCGTCTTTGCCGCCGCGACTTGAGGTTTTCATCGCTAATCGCGGGGGGACGCCTATACCTTGCGCGGGTAACGATCGGGCAGACTGCAGACATGGCCAATGATCATTTTGATGTCGACTCAGAGTTTGCCCTCGAATCTTCACGGCCGGTCCCTGACATGAAGATCGCGCGCGAGATCGGCGAGGTGTTCACTCATATGCTCGGAGACGGTCGGTCCGTGATCGACCCGGCGACCACGATCTGGACAGCTGAGGCGGCAGAAGAACTTCGGGCCAGAATTGGGGACAACCCCATCGTCGGAAAGGACCAGGGCCAATGGGAAAAGCTCGACCGGCAACTTCAAGGAGCATCTCGTGAGGTCGTGCTCCTTGCGGCCGAACTCGTCTTCCTACGAGAGCACGCGCTTCGGTCGGCCCGCCCCGAGACACGCAGGGCCCATGTCGACCGGGTGCTGACGCATCTCGACTCCCCTTTGGCAATCCCGGAGCCAATGTCCACCTGGCTTGACCGCCCGGCCGGGACCGCAGGGTTCGACCCCGGTTCCTGGTACAACGGG
This sequence comes from Rhodococcus sp. LW-XY12, assembly GCF_019317345.1. Classification (NCBI taxonomy): domain Bacteria; kingdom Bacillati; phylum Actinomycetota; class Actinomycetes; order Mycobacteriales; family Nocardiaceae; genus Rhodococcus; species Rhodococcus sp. LW-XY12. Next base: position 246,626 of record NZ_CP079226.1, on the reverse strand, counting down.
GTACTGTGGCGACACGTCATTTGGGCTTCGACCTTCGTGCGCCACTGGACTGGCCTGTCGGAGGCCGAGCGCGAGTCAGCGCGGAGCGATCCGTGGGAGCTGCAGCGCGTCATGCTCGCCTCCGGTGACGACCGCTCCGACATCCGCAACGCCCTGCAGTTCCTTGCGCGACCCGATGTGTTCGAGCCGATCTCTTCGGCCTCGATGAAGGTGAAAATCCGTGATGGTCTGGCCGATCGAATCGGCGGGGCGTCAGGCGGCACCCCTGGCTCGATCGACCGCGATCTACTCGCGATCCGCGCCGCCCTCGCTCACGAGGTCGAGGGACCGTTCCACTTCTGGACACCTGGGGTAGCGGAGCTCTGGGACGCCTCCCGCGCTGAATCGACTCTCACAGACGTTGAAGTCGGTGAGCTGGTTGAGCCTCGTCCACGCCACTACTGGCTTTACTCCCCTGGGCCGCAAGCTTCGGAGTGGGAGGAGTTCTCGTCCAGCGGCATCATGGCGATCGGTTGGGACGAGCTCGACGACCTCGCTACGTACCCGAGTCGAGAGTCGATTCGACAGGCACTCGACGTCGAGGGGACCGGCGGGTCGTTGAGAAACGACGTTCTTGCAGTGTGGGAGTTCCAGAACGAGATCGCCGTGGGCGACATCGTCTATGCCAAGCGCGGGCGGCGCGAGATCGTCGGGCGCGGCGAGGTCACCTCCAGCGCCCGGTTCGAGCCGGGTCGCACCTCGTATCGCCATGTGCGCTCAGTGAAGTGGACCCATATGGGGTCCTGGGAGCACCCCGGGGATGCCGCAATCAAAACACTGACCGATATTACGAGCTATCACGACTACGTCGAGAACCTTGAAGAGCTCATCGCCGGCGAGGAAGAGCCGGAGTTGCTCGGGACTCCGACGCCACTTCCGGCTTACGACAAGACGGCATTCCTCAAGGAGGTCTATCTGCCGGAGGAGCGATACGAACGTTTGCGCTCTCTGCTGGCGCGGAAGAAGAGCGTCATCCTCGCTGGCCCGCCCGGTGTCGGGAAGACCTTCGCCGCAAAGCGCCTGGCATACTCGATCATGGGGGTGAAGGATCCGAGTCGGGTCCAGATGGTCCAGTTCCATCAGAGCTACTCGTACGAGGACTTCATGATGGGATACCGGCCCACCGAGACCGGTGGTTTCACGCTCACTGAAGGGCCGTTTTATCGCTTCTGCGAGAAGGCCCGCGCCGACGACACCGACCGGCCGTACTTCTTCATCATCGACGAGATCAACCGCGGCAACATCTCCAAGATCTTCGGCGAGCTGCTCATGCTCATCGAAGCCGACAAACGCGGACAAGACCTCCGACTGTTGTACAAGAACGAGACGTTCTCCGTCCCCACCAACGTCCACATCATCGGCATGATGAACACCGCCGACCGCAGCCTTGCCGTCCTGGATTACGCACTGCGTCGTCGCTTCGGATTTTTCGAGATGACCCCGGGCTTCCACTCTGCCGGATTCACCCGTTGGCAGCAAGACGCTGGAAGTCCCACCCTCGACCGCCTCGTCGAAGTGGTCATCGACCTCAACAAGACCATCGCCGACGACCCCGCACTCGGCCAGGGCTTCGCCATCGGACACAGCTTCCTCTCCAGCCCTCCAGAAGGCGCCACCGACGATGAATGGCTGTACTCGGTGGTCGAGGACGAACTCATCCCCCTTCTCGACGAGTACTGGTTCGACGAGCCGACCACGGCCGAGGAGTGGGCCAGCAGGCTCAGGGCCGCCGTCGCATGACCGAGAGGTCCATCGCTATCCGTAACGTGTACGTGATGATGGCCTATGCCTTTCGAGCGATCCGCAGCGAAGGCAACGACCGAATCGCGGCCGAGGCCTTCGACCATCTTCACGATCTGTTCGCGGAAATTCTCGTGCGTGGCGTCGGCACACAGGTCAAGCGCGGTCTTCATCGCGACTACCTGCACCGCAGCGAAGCGCTCGCCACCATTCGCGGACGTATCGATATCACTCGCACCGCAGCCACTCGCTCTACGTTCCGAGGAAGGCTGGTGTGCGAGTTCGACGAGTACGAGCTCGACACGCCCCACAACAGGGCGCTGAAGTCGGTCATCGTCCTACTCCTCCGCCACGGTGATGTCGCCGCGCCCCGCCGGGCTGCGCTGCGTCGGCTTCTGCCATACCTGGACGCGGTGACGCTGATCGCGCCGACATCGATCCGCTGGCGCACGCTGACCTACCACCGCGCCAACGCCACATACCGGCTGTTGCTCGGTGTCTGTGAACTGATCGTCCGCGGGCTCCTCCCCACACAGGATGCCGGAAGCACCAAGCTCACCTCATGGGTCTCGGACGACGCGATGAGCAGCTTGTATGAACGATTCCTGCGCGAGTACTACATCGTCCACCACCCCGAACTCTCCCCCACCGGCTCCACCGTCAAGTGGGACTACGACGATGCAGGCGCACTCGGAGCCGAACAGCTCCCGGCAATGCGCACCGATGTCACACTGCGGCGTGGACACCGGGCACTCATCATTGATGCGAAATATTACGGCCGATCGATGCAGGCCGGGATGTGGGGCAAGCCGACTGTCCACTCGACCAATCTGTACCAAGTATTGACGTACGTGAAGAACGCCGACGTGAACCGCGACGGCTCGGTCAGCGGGCTATTGCTCTATGCGCGTACCGAAGCACCTGCGCAGCCCGGACTGGACGTCGTCGTCCAAGGCAACCGCATCGGCGCTCGAACACTCGACCTCAACCGTCCATGGAACGAACTCAGCACTCAGCTCGAAGACATCGTCACATGGCTTCAGAACTAACACATTGTTCCTACAAGGACGTAATGCATCGAAGCTGACTTCCAACCCCGTATTTCCACCACAAAGAACTCTCGGCGGCGGCAGGTAAGGCGGAGAGCAGGGCACTGATCGACATCCACCGCGGGCTGACGTCATCGGCGCCGACCTTGTCGAACTTTGTGACACATCCGTACAGCGCACGAGCAATGATCAGAACCTGTGGATCCCGGGCGGGCGTGCCTTCCCGGAAGATGATCTGCAAGGAATCCGAATTCTGATCAAGACCAGCGTTGGCGCGCTGGCGGGAAGGCACGCCCGTGCTCACGGTAGTAGACAACAACGACGACTCCAACGAGACCCGCAATGCGGCCGGTGCGGGCCGGTCGTTGCTCGACCAGATCGTCCGCGACGGTGCCCGGCAGATGCTGGCCGCGGCGTTGCAGGCCGAGGTCGCCGACTATGTAGCCCGGTATGCCGGTGAGGTCGACGAACACGGCCACCGACTGGTGGTCCGCAACGGATACCACGCCGAACGTGAGGTCGTGACCTCGGCGGGTGCGGTGGCGGTGAAGGCGCCCCGCGTGAACGACAAGCGGATCGACCCCGATACCGGCGAGCGCAAGCGGTTCTCCTCGGCGATCCTGCCCGCCTGGGCTCGCAAGTCCGAGCAGGTATCGGAGGTGCTGCCGCTGCTGTACCTGCACGGCCTGTCAACCAGTGACTTCGGGCCGGCGCTCGAACAGTTCCTCGGCACCGGCGCCGGACTGTCCGCATCCTCGATCACCCGGCTCACGGCCCAGTGGCAGGACGAGGCGAAGGCCTTCGGCACCAGGGACCTCTCGCAGGTCGACTACGTGTACCTGTGGGTCGACGGAATCCACCTGAAAGTCCGCCTCGAGCAGGAAAAACTCTGCCTGCTGGTAATGCTCGGGGTCCGCGCCGACGGCCGCAAGGAACTCGTCGCACTCACCGACGGCTACCGCGAATCGACCGAGTCGTGGGCCGATCTGCTGCGCGGCTGCCGCCGCCGCGGGATGCGCGCCCCGGCGTTGGCGGTCGGCGACGGTGCGCTCGGGTTCTGGAAGGCGCTGCGGGAGGTGTTCCCCGACACCCGCGAGCAACGCTGCTGGTTCCACAAGCAAGCCAATGTTCTTGCTGCGCTCCCGAAGTCGGCGCATCCGGGCGCGTTGGCGGCGATGTGATGGCGCTCTTTGATCCTGCTCAGACCTGCTCACCGAAAGTGCTCACCCGTGTGGCTCCGCCGATGAGGGCGGGTCTCCTTCGATGCTGGTGGTCTCTGACCACGCACCAGCACCCCGAAGGAGACCGCTTTCTCATGTTGACATGGGAGGAAGACGTGGAGATCCACGCACTGCACAAACGAGGCTGGACGATCTCGGCGATCGCCCGGCACACCGGCCGAAACCGGCGCACGATCCGCAACTATCTGAACGGCACCACCACCCCCGGCATCCGTAAACCCGCTGGTGAGGATCCGTTCGAACCGTTCGTCGACTACGTCACCGCTCGTCTGACCGAGGATCCGCATCTGTGGGCACGGACCTTGTGCGACGAACTCGAAGACCTCGGCTACACCGCCTCGTATCAGACGCTGACCCGCCAGATCCGGCAACGCAAGCTCCGGCCCGTCTGCCAAGCCTGCGCGTGCGCGACCGACCGCCCCAACGCGGTCATCGACCATCCGGCGGGGGCGGAAACCCAGTGGGACTGGGTCGAGCTGCCGAACCCACCCGCCTCGTGGGGCTGGGGTAAGACCGCATATCTGCTGGTCGGATCGCTCGCGCATTCGGGTCGGTGGCGCGGGGTGCTCGCCCCGGCCATGACCCAGCCGCATCTGATCGACGGCCTCGACCGGATCTGCCGAAAACTCGGCGGCCTGACCCACACCTGGCGATTCGATCGAATGTCGACGGTCTGTTACCCCGACAGCGGAAAAGTCACTGCCTCCTTCGCCGGGGTCGCCAAGTATTACGGCGTGTTGGTGGCGATCTGCCCACCGCGGTCCGGCAATCGCAAGGGTGTCGTCGAGAAGTCCAATCACACTGCGGCCCAGCGATGGTGGCGCACCGTGGCGGACGAGCTCACCGTCGAGCAGGCCCAGGCGAGCGTGGACAAATTCTGTAGTCGACGCGCCGATGCCCGGATGCGGGCCACCGCCGACGGCAAGGCCCCGGTGCGCACCGTCGCCGACCGGGAACCGTTGACGTCGATGCCGAGCAGTCCGTATCCGGTGGTGCTCAGCGAACCGCGCACCGTCTCGAGGCAGGCGTTGGTGGCCTACCGCGGCAACCGCTACTCGGTGCCCCCGGAACTGGCCGCAGCGCAGGTCACCGTCACCCGGCAGCTCGGCGACGAGGTGATCGACATCGTCACCGCCTCGCAGATCACCGTCGCCCGCCACCGGTTGGCGCCGGACGGGGCCGGCGCCGTGGTGCGCGATCACGGCCACGTTCACGCCCTTGAACAGGCCGCGATGGCCGGTGCCGCGGCCGGAGGCCGACCGCACCGCCGCAAAGAACGCATCCCACCCGGACCCGAGGCGCTCACTGCGGCAGCAGCATTGCGCACCAACACCACGGACCGCCACCCACCGTCGACGACACCGCGATCGACGGTGGTCGACCTGGCCGCCTACGAGCGCGCAGCCCGCGGAAGGAACACCCTCGTATGACCACCACCCCCGACACCACCGCGACCTCGGCAAGTCTTTATCAGCGTCTGCGAGGACACTTGGCGACGCTCAAGTTGCACGACGCTGCCGAAGCGCTGCCGTCGGTGCTCGACCGAGCCCAGAAGGACGGTCTGTCGATGACCGCAGCGCTCGAACAGCTGCTGTCGATCGAGGTCGACGCCACCGAAGCCCGCCGCCTCGCCGGGCGGTTGCGGTTCGCGTGCCTGCCCACCCCGGCCTGTCTCGAGGACTTCGACTTCGACGCCGCCCCCGGCCTCGATCGGGCATTGATCGCCGAGTTGGGCACCTGCCGGTTCCTCGAAACCGCGACGAACGTCCTGCTCATCGGGCCGCCGGGGGTCGGAAAGACCCACCTGTCGGTGGGCTTGGCGCGGGCGGCCGCGCATGCCGGTTATCGCACCTACTTCACCACCGCCGCCGATCTGGCCGCCCGCTGCCATCGCGCTGCGATCGAAGGCCGGTGGGCGACGACGATGCGGTTCTACGCCGGCCCGACGCTGCTGGTGATCGACGAACTCGGCTACCTACCCCTGCCCGGCGAGGCCGCCTCCGCACTGTTTCAGGTTGTCGCGCAACGCTATCTGAAGACCTCGATCATCATCACCACCAACCGGGGTGTCGGAGAGTGGGGTGAGGTCCTCGGCGATACGACCGTCGCCGCCGCGATGCTCGACCGGCTTCTGCACCGATCGGTGGTACTCAACCTCGACGGGGATTCCTACCGGCTGCGTGATCACCACGCCCGGTCGGAAAAGCTCCGTCAAGCCACCACCGGCACCCGGCAACCGCTACAGTGAACCCGCCCACGAGTGGGCACTTTCGACGAGCACAAGCGAGCACCTTCGCTGAGCCTCATCAGATGAAGGAGATCTACAACGCGGAGGACATCGACAAGGCCCAGTTGGCGATCGCGGCGTTCGAACGCGACTACGGCGCGAAGTACCCGAAGGCGGTGAAGAAGATCACCGACGATGCCGACGTGCTGCTCGAGTACTTCCGGTATCCAGCCGAGCATTGGGTGCACCTACGCACCACCAACCCGATCGAATCCACCTTCGCCACAGTGCGATTGAGGACCAAAGTGACCAAGGGCCCGGGTTCGAGGGCGGCGGGGATGGCGATGGCCTACAAGCTGATCGAGGCCGCGCAGTCCCGGTGGCGGGCGATCAACGCGCCACACCTGGTCGCGCTCGTACGGGCCGGCGCTCTGTTCCACAAGGGCAAGCTCCTCGAACGGCCCGTCGATATCACCCCCGAACCGTCACCTGATTCGCCGGTGTCCGAGGTCGCCTGACGACCCTCGATCCACAGGATTTGACTATTTCTCACAGCGCACCGGGGCGGGAGTTGACAACAACAGATTGCCGTCCCGACCGGCGAACGGCACGAACTCGGGCACAAACGTCCCCGTCGCCTCACCCGTGGCATTACCGGTGAGCGATTCGGCGTCGGCGTCTTCATCGAGCTCGCCCACACATCTCCAACTCCAGTCGACGCTCGTCCACTACCCGATCCAGATCGAACGATAGCGCCCCGTGGAGTGGTGGACTTCGGATTGGCTCTGCAGCACACGTAGCGATCAACGAGTCGTGCTGAATACTATGCTGTTTCGCTTGAGCCGGTCAACGACAACGCCGGTTCGGTAGCGTGTTCCTTCGCGGCGATCACCGCACGGAGCTCGTCCATGCTCACATCCGAGACATAGCGGCGGGTGACCTGCCATTCGTCGTGCTGCTCGATGACCACCGCGGTCGCCAGACGCAGGAACGCCGCCGGGTTCGGGAAGATCTCCACGACATCGGCTCGACGCTTGATTTCCTTGTTCAACCGCTCGATTATCCGGCCCTCAGGGATGAGATCAACCCTGATCTCACATCGAATCAGCGATCGAGACGCTGCAAGTGGTCGGTCAACGCCTCAGCGACACGATGATGCCGGGCAGCTTCATCGGGCCATCCACGGTCACGAGCATCGACCTCGAGAGCCTGGATGTCGGTGCGTTGCGCCTCGAGCGCGCCGCGGAACTCAGGTCCGGTGACGAAGTTGTCGCAGGTCTCGCAGATGTTGGCATAGGGACACGCACCCGCGCTCTCGTGACGGGAACAGTAACCGTGGGCAACACGCGTTTTGAGCATCTCACTGCCGAGCCAACTCACCGCGTCGGGGACGATCGGTTTGCCGACCGGAGTGAGCGTGAACCGCCGCCGCATCTTGCCCATCGCCTGGTCATAGGCATCCCGCAACGTCGGTGAAGCCAAAGTGGCGTAACGCAAAGTCATCTGCGGAGTGACATGCCCGAGCAACGCCATCAACGCCTGCAGGCTCATCCCGGCGTTGGCGAGTTCGGTGGCCCAAGTATGCCGCAGCTGATGCGGGGTCACCACCAACGGCGCACCCCCGGCCCCACGCAGTCCGCAAGCCTCGACGGCAGCGAGCAGACCGTTGCGCAGCCGGGTCTGGCTGAGACGGCGGCCGTGTGCGACGAACAGGAAATCGGTCAACTCTCCGGTGCGGGGATGCGGCAATGGCCGACAGATACCACGCCCGCCGGTCCACTCGTCCAACGCGGCGATAGTGGTCGCCGAGAGCGGGACCATGCGTTCGGTGGCGAGCTTGCCCAACGGAACCTTGAGCCAGGTCCCGGCCGGGCCGTAATCGATGACGCTGCCGAGCTCGAGATCCAGTAGCTCCCCGACCCGCAGACCGGCTCCGCGCAGCACCGTCAACCCGATACGAGCGAACGAATCATCCAGCTGGGAAACCGCATTCATCACCGCAGCATCGATGTCGGGCGGCAATGCCCGCGGAAGCGGTTGGTCGAGTTTCGGGACGTCGGCGGCGAAGACCAGACGGCGCGGTGGGGCCTGCTCCCAGCCCCATTCGGTGATGTCCTCGAGCAGGTTGCGCACGCTCAGTACCGTCGATTGGATCACGGCCTTGGAGATGATGCGCCCGGCCCCGGCAGCGGCGCGTTGCCCACGCCAGGTGCGGGTGCGATTCCAGACGAGGAAGCCCTCGATGTGACTGCGGTCGAGATCCTCGAGGGAGGTGACCTCGGGATGGTTGGTGGTGAGGTAGTCCGCGAACGGCAGCAGGTCGTTGATCAGCGATTCGGCCGATTTCGGGCGGAGCACCGATGCCCGGACGGTGACGTAACGCAACAGGGCCTCGCGGATCGGATCGGCCATCGGGGCGTCGGCGAAGCGTTGGGCGTAGGTGCGGGCCCACGGTCGGCGCCGTGGTGGGGTGTCGACGATGCGGGCCTGAAACAGCATTTGTCGCAGTCCCGCGATACGGTTGCGGTAGGCGCGTTTCGATGTATCCGGGATTGACTGTGTGGCAGCCAATGCGGCGTCGAACTCGCCGACGGTCTCGGCGCTCACACCGCTGACGGAACCGCCGTGCCAGGCGAGCAGCACCGCCAGGCACTCGCCGAGGACGGTCTCGACCCATTGCGGTGTCCACCCCAAAACCAGGCCGGCGGCCCGGACCGCGGCGAACCCGTCCGGGTCGCGGTCCTCGACGGCCCGGCCGAGTCCGGTGAGGTTCTTGACGGCCGCGAGTTCGAGGTCGAGCCGCAGGTTGCCGCGTCCGATGAGGTGACACAGCAGTGGCCAGGCCCCGGTGCGGCGTAGTTCGGCCAGCCGGTCGGCAGCGGGTCGGGTCATCCAGTCCCGCAAGTCCGGATGCGTGGTGAGGAAGGTGGTCGCGATGAGGGTGCGAGCGCGCACCGACCTGTCGCTGAGCCCGAGGCTGGCGACGTGCTCGAGGTAGTCGGTGAGCACCGCACCCGGTCCGGCCGGCAGGACGACCGTCGCAACCACCGCGGTGCTCATTGTCGTGTTCCGGCGAGACTGGCGCGGGCCGCGCCGTATTCGGCGGCGAGCTGCTCGACCGACAAATGCACATATTCGGCAGTGGTGTCCGGAGACACATGCCCCATCAATTCTCGCAGCACCATCAGATCGATTCCGGCGGCAGCGAGTTCGGTGCCGTAGGTGTGGCGCAATCGGTGCGGACGCACCCTCGTCGCACCGGAGAGGTCCCGGTGCCGCCGGAACAGCGACCGCAGTCCCGCCTCGGTCACCGGCGCCCCCGCGGTGGGGCCGCGCAGCACCACGAAACACTCCTCGGTCGCCAACCCCGGTGGCCGTTCGAGGCGCAGATAGGCCGACAGTTCGGTGAAGAACACCGCATCGACCGGCACCACCCGTTCCTTGCAGCCTTTGCCGAGCACCCGGAGTCGTCGCTGGCCGAAATCGACGTCTGCCAACCGCAGGGATCGCACCTCGGCGTTGCGCAGCCCGCCGAACAGCATCGCCCACAACATCGCTCGATCCCGATGGGTGCGCAGCGACGCCGCAAACTGCTCGATCGCGTCGGCGTCGAGGGACTCGGGCAGTAGCCGCGGTTGGCGTACCAGCCTGCCTCCGGCTCGGGGTCGGCCCGGCCCGAGGTGTCCGAGCAGTCCTCGCGCTGGTGGTCGCAGTCCCTGTCCGCGCCGCGGTGAGGGCACCGGATTTTCGGTGCGTATCCCGGTCATCACCAGGTATTCGAACAATGCGCGTATCGCCGCGACTCGTCGGTTGATCGTCGATGCCGCAGTGCCCCGATCACCTCGTGTCGCCATGCCTGGGCGGGGTTTGCGGTGCACGTTCTGCCAGTCGACCCACTCGAACACCGTCACCGGCGTCACCGCAGCCACCGTGAGGTCGCGATCGAGCAGGAATCGGGCCAGATTGAGCACGTCGAACGCATATGCCCGCACCGTTGCCGAACTGAATCCGCGTCCGGCCAGATGCGTCAGGAACGCGTTTGCTGCTGCGCATCCTTCCCATTGGCCGTCGATCACATGCCCGTTGCTGCTGATGCGCACCCGAACGGTCATTGTCCGCCGCCTTTCGATCGGAGCCGACACCGCCAGCATGCGCCTCAACCGGTCGTCGGCTCAGGACCTCACGCTGCAACCGTGATCGTGTCGTGGGAGGGCCGGTTAACCGAGCGGCTCAACCGCGAGATCCGCCGCCGCACCGACGTCGTGGGCATCTTCCCCAACCGGGATGCCATCGTCCGCCTCATCGGCGCCGTCCTGGCCGAGCAGACCGACGAATGGGCCGAAGGCCGCCGATACCTCGGCCTAGAAGTGCTCAGCCGCTGCCGGCTCACCCTGACCACCAACACCGACACCAGCCAGGCGACGGAGGTGAGCACCGATGAACTGATGCAACTACCCGCCTGACCACCAACGAAGGATCAAAAACGAGTTACACCACTACCAGGGGCTTGACCCTCAGCAACACCCCTCACGCAGCACCGTGACGGCAGTCGGCGCCGGCATGAGCTCCTGCTGCGCTCAGAAGGTGTCGTTGATGGTGATCCTGTCGTACGTCGCTGGGAACTTGTCGCCACTGGAGCAGTTCAAGGACGTGGTTTGACCGACCGGGATCTGTTCTGTCGTGCAGTCGACGAGCGCCACTACCTCGTTTCCGTCCATGAACTTGATCTCCACGAACGCGCCGTCCCTGTCACCTCGCGCATTGGTCACCTTCAGGCCCTCTATCTGGACGTAACCGAGTCCGTCCTGCGTGACGGACCATCCGGGTGCGTACTGGAAGCCCGAAACCTCGAAGGGTTGACCCTCGGAAATCGTCAGGGGGTTATCGGGCCCGCCAGGGGCAGAGTCCTGGGCCTCCGCGGTTTCGATTGCCTCGTTGACCTCGTTCGCGGCAACAGCGAGGAATGCGATACAGCCACCGATCGCCAATACACCCACTGCGACCAGCGCCAATAAGATGTTGCGCACGGTGTGCGATTTCTTGGGCGGCTGAGGTGCCGACGGAGGCGGTCCGCTGTTCTGTACGCGATCGGTCCACCGGCTTCCGTCCCACCATCGCATGACACCGGATGGGTCAGGGTAGTAGCCGGGTGCGGGCGAACCGGCACCGCCGGGATTCGATGCGTCAGACATCAGTGGAATCCTTTCCGCTGGTGGACGTTCGGTTTCCATCGAACGTAGTCACGGGAAGTACGTTCGGTCGCGTTTTCGGTCACGATGTAGTCCCGCATCGGTGAGATGAATCCTTCGAGATGCACAGGCGCTTTCCGGTTGGGGTCTCGATGTCGCCGATGTTCAGGAGGATCCCTGAGCATCTCGATGGAGCGACCCGCACGACCATCAGCAGGATTGCCCGGACCGAGTTGCTCGTCGTGGGCGAGATCGGGATGCTGCCGCCGGGGTCAGGCTGCCGCCGAAGCGTTCACTGTCTCATCGGTGTTGCCGATTCGCGGCGCGGCGTCGTGGTGATCAGCAACCTGCATCTGTCCGGGATCGACACGATCGTGCCGAAATTCTCGCGTCGGCTGCCGTCGAGGGCTGTTTGCAGCGCGGCGGTACCGCGGCCCCCGCGAGATCGAAGCACGGGCGCACACAAAGGAAGCAGTACGCGCCAAACTGATTCCGCGTCGACAGATGCATCAGTCGGCGTGACGGGTCGATAAGGCCGGTCTGCGAAGCGAAGAACAACGCGGGACTGTGGTCCGCATAGTCACACAGCCGAGTACGCATTCGATGACAACGTCCTCCTTGAAAGATCACTCCATCTTTTCGGGGTGCGCTGTACCGGCATACCTCAACCACAACGTGCGCCGCTCGACGTCCATCAGATACCAGATTCGCCTGTCGGCAGTGACCTCGTACTGCCACTGCTCCCTCTCACTACCGTTGCGCACCCCGGACGCGAGCGTGCCTTCGAGCCGGTGATGACGCGTGGTGGGCACTTGCTCGACCTCGCGGCGCCGCATCTCCTCGTAGGCCACCAACGTGTTCGCCGGCGCCTGCCGACACAGCTCGTCCCAGCCTTTCGCAGCCTCGTTGGTCGCGAACCGCAGCTCCCACAGAGAATCGGAATCGGATGCCGGCAGCGCGACCTGCTTCCCTCGTTCAGGGCTCACAGCTCCGGCACCGGCACAGTTCCGAAATCGCCCTCGGATGGCGTCGACAGGATGCGGGCGAGCTCCGGGTCGGCATACACCTCCGCGGTATGACGCCACATCTCGATGGCGCGGGCCGCGAGAGCCGGATTGTCCAGGGATGAGCCTGCGCACAGCGATGTGATGAGCTCGTTGATGAAATCGGCGCCTTCCTCGTCGGAGAGGTAGCTCACCCACGGAAACGCCGCCTCGACGACAGTGCGGACAAGCCCGGGATTGTTCGCGTGCAGCAGGGCATCGACCATGGCCGTCGCCGCTGTCAGGACCGCACGTTCCTGTCGGCTCGGGTCGCTGTGATCAGGACCAGATCTTCGTCATCGCGTCGGGTCACGCGCAGCGGGCGCGTGCCTGAGCGCTGCCACGCCGACAGCGTCGCTTTGCCCTTGTTCTGGATGTCCGAGAACGGAACCTCATGCGCCGACATACTTTCAATTTACTTTTAAAGTATGCATTCGGCGAGGTGGTCCTAGGGGTAGGCCGTGCTCGGTGGGAGTCAGCCGAAGTCGACGCCGATCCCGCTATACCGTGCGCGTCGTTCCAGCGATCGGGGTCGAACGCGCTCGCGGGGCTGAGAGGGTCACCGGCTCACGTGTGCCGCCGCTGACGCTGTGTGGGGGCGCTCCTGGTCGTCGTGGAAGCCGGTTCAAGGGTGACCTGCACGCTGATCCGAGGTCCTTCCCGCTTGATCTCGACGCGGACCTGCGCCCCCGTAGGTGCCGGTAATGCCTTGTCGAGCAGGTAGGCGCAGATCAGGCGGTCGTGGATTTCCGGCGCGACGCCGAGTACGACTGTGCTCGAGACGGCTGCAGCGCCATTCGATGCGCGGAAGGCGGTAACGAGTTCGTCGACGATGCGGTCGAGCCGCAGCGCGGTTGCTGTGGTCACCTTCTGGCGGCGCCCCAGAGTGTTCGGTGCACCCTGGCGGGGTGCGACCCATCCTGCGCTGCCGAGTGTGGAGGTCCAGCGCGCGGCATGGGCACGCCGAAGTGCGGTGGACGCAGTCCGTGCACGCAGCGGCAGAGACGATCTCGCCATCAGTCGATCCTTATCCGTGGATGTAACGCTGGATCAGGGCGCCGAAGCGCGCATGCGCCATGCGCAGGCCGGTAATACGTTGTCCCTTGTCCGCCATAGTCGCTAAGCCTCAGAGGACACGCGCGGCGTCTTTTCGAGAACCTGTGCAGGGTTGGTCGAGTTTCCATACCTGGAGATCGTCTCGGTGTTGGTGGACGATGGCCATCAACGAGCTCAAGTCTTCGACATCCTTCGGGTGATGGCGGCTGTTCCAGGCGAGAGCTTTGAGCACGACCGCCGATTCCACGTCCGGTATGCATACGGTGAACGTGGTGGAATCACCGTTGTAGAGCTGGGCGTGGACCGTCACGTCGAGCGGCTGGGAGTGCAGTGCGAGGGACAGTCCGGGAATGGCGTCGAAGCCGAATTTCTTGTCGCCGAGGAATTTTGTTTCTCGTCCTTGTCCGGAGGTCGCTGGTACCAGCAGGTCGACTGCGAGGGGATGGTCGGGATCGCCGGAGGGGGCCTCCCATCTGTTCCCCCGGACGCGCGTGTATCCGCGGCCTACGAGTTTGGTGTCGAGGTCGGGACTTCCTGCGATTTCTGGCGAGATGCCGGCGTCCGCGTCGGCGGTGGCACGTTGGTGTGCGTCGCTGGTGGGATAGACGTAGGTGAGCAGATGGACCATGTGGCCACCGATGACCCGATAGTCGAGACCTGCGGCTGCGGCGGCCAGGTCCGCAAGGGCGCGAAGACCGAGATCGGCTGCGTTCGATGCTGATTGGACGACGATGTCGGTCACTGCCGGCGGCTATCTACGTACCGCGCCATGAAGGATCGCGTCCTGTAGGTGTTCGGCTGCGTCGAGTGCGTCTGTTCCTTCACCATGCATCACATCGTGCAGCGCAATGATCGGGTCGACGAACTCGGGGGTTGAGTCCGTGAGGACGGCGGCGGTACGCCAGAGGGTGGGATCTTCTGGGACGGTTGCTGTGAAAGTGTACTCCTCGCGGGAAGCGACGCTGAAGCCAGCAGGAACGAAATCGAGAAGTTCGCGCATATAAAGCGCCGCAGTGACCGGCATGCGCCACGGTGCGTAATGGTCAGCGGCGATGTCTCCCGTCTGGAGACAGCAAACGTCCATGTCGCGGCACAGTTGTCGTGCATCGGTGATCTGCCCAGTGGGCGCGTCGAGTCCGTACCAGTAGGTGCAGGCACCTCCCGGGCCGGGATATTCGTCGAGGAAGCGGGTCAACAGCTCTTGCCGTCGGTGGACCGTCCAGCCGCCTTCTACCGGTTCGACATACTCGTGGCCTTTGAGAGCTTTCGACACAGCTTGGGGTGTGGTGTGCAGGTGGCTGGCCAGGATCCTCTGGGGCAGCGGTTGGGGGGACAAGAGCAGGAGGCGTTCGATCGCCCACCGGATCCACGGCGGTCGCCCCCTGCGGCGGAGCGGTATGTGGTCGGGTGTGGGTTCTTGATTGATCGTCGTGGAGTAGTCGGTGCCGTCGACGATCAGACGCCGTTCATCTACAGCGAGCAGGTGGACGGCCGAAGCATGGGCCAACTGTGTGAGATGTGAAGTGGCGCGCGCAACAACGAGAAAGAGCTTCACGTCGCGTTGCTTCTTACGTTGCGCGTCGACAAGCTTTTTCAGGGCGCTGGGCGTGGGAGGCGACGCGGACGCTTTCATCCGCACCGGTAGTACTCGCTGGGCCGGAAGGGCGAGCATCCAGTCCCCGAGGGAGCCGTTCGTTTCCACCCGGACGTCGGCAGCGCGAAGCACGCTCAGTGCGTCCGTGACCAGCTCACTTGTCGATCGCATGGCTCCTACCAGATCAACTATTACTCTGCAAACAACTTATAGTGTAGACGACTGAATTAGGTTGATCAGCATGCCGCGCTGGCATTCATGGCTGGGTAAGCTCCTGCAAGGCCGCAGGGAAGAACTGTGCAGACGACGAGGGCCACATGCGTACAACCTCCGCCGGGCGCGGCCATCTCGTAGCTACATGTATCGGGAAGGCTATGCCGGTACGAAGCTGTCCGACATCGCGGAGATCGCCGGAATCAGGACCCCGGCGATCTACCGGTACTTCCCTTCACGTGAAGACCTCGTCGATGAGGTGATGGCCGTCGGGCACCACCGGTTCATCGAGCATGTGACTTCCGTGATCGACGCGCTTCCTCCCACGGCGACGCCACTGGACCGCGTACTCGCAGCGGTAGCCGGGCACCTCGAAGTCGCCTTGACGATCTCCCACTATGCAGCGGCGTCCACGCGCAATATGAGCCAGATGCCCGAGAGCATCCGGGATCGGCAACAGGAACTTCGCCGCGAATACGGTGCGATCTGGCGACGTCATCTCGTGGAGGCCGAGGAGGCCGGCCAGTTGCATCCCGATCTGGATCTGCGAGCTGCTCAAGGGCTGATCATCGGCGCGCTGAGCTGGTCCAATGAGTGGTGGGATCCTGAACGCGGCACCCTCCAATCGCTGATCCGCAATGCTCAAGCTCTCGTCCGCAACGGCAACGGCCGTTGAGACCTCATCCCGGAGGATCTGCGTTTGTTCTCCCCGGCCCAGCATGGTCGGGCCGGTAGTCGTACTCGGACAGTAGGTGCAGGCACCTCCGGCGTCGGATTCTCATCGAGAAAACGCGTCGACAGCCCCTGCCGTCCGTGGACCGTCCAGCCACCTTCTGCCGGTGCCACATACTCGTGGCCTTTGAGCGCTTTCGACCCAGCCTGGGGTGAGGTGTGAAGGTGGTCGGCCAGGACCTCGGGCTCGATGTCCGCCGTGCCCTCCTGGTGGATGCAGCACCTCGCACCGCACCTGCGGGTCATCCTCGATGGCAACATCGGACCGATGGCCAACGCCAAAGCCGACCGCAACTTCATGGGTTGGTCGGCCATGCCATCCGATCCCATACTGTCAGCGGTCCTCGACGCAATCTCGAGGCAGAAGGAAAGACGAGAGCAGGAACCAACGTGTAGTTCCTTCCCGCCGCGTCTCATGGATTCGGTTGATGCCGAACACCGTGGCCTCGCCGTCGGTGAGGCCGTCAACGCAACAGGTCGGGCCCCGACCTCCCGGGTGGGGCCGTCATCGCCAAGCTCAGGTTCCGCGCTGTTCCCCTCTCGGGTCCTTCGGTCCAACATCTGCTCGATCGGATGCGGATGCCCAAGGGAGTGCAGCTGTAATCTCGGGTCCAGCAGTCGGCGGTGACGTGGGTGTGGCGCGACTTCCGTCGGACCGCACCACAACCCGGCTCGACAGGTGGTCCAACCAGCTCTGAGCTCTGGCGAGGGACCGTTCCTGGTCTTCGATGTAGGTCGGTGGCCAGTCGATACCGCTCGCGATGCGGTCCTGGATCGCGGTGGCCGTGACGAGCTGTTCCGTCACGAGTGCCGCGACGAACTCGTAGTCCTTTTCTCTGCCGGCGATCGTCTTGGAAACGCACAGATCCACCGGGTCCAAGCACAACCCGGTCCGCCCGTACCGGGTGGACGCGTCGTCGTCGACGACGAAGTGGACGAGCCGATTGTCCCAATTCTTCGGGAGGACCACGACATCCTTGTGAATGCCTTCGACATAGAACCCGAAGGCAGTATGAAAAGGTGAGTCCTCACCAAGTCGGGCATCGAGCAGCAGCAGTTTGTCCTCGACCGAGGGCGGGTCCGTGATCCCACTCAACGGCAGAATGTCGACTTCACGAGACAAGAAGGTCGCCGGGGGCAATTCATCGGTGTCGAAACTGCCGAGGATCGATTGAGAGCCCAGGACGATCACACGCGGCTCGTCGAGGTTGGCACACGCAGCTTTGATCGCGCGCCCGAGTTCTTCCCGATTCACCGTGTCGCGGTACCCCTGAGCCGGGTTCCGAACTCGTTGAGCACACGTTGGCGTTCGTCGTCGCTGAGCAGCACCGACAGCGGCGACAGATTCCGCATCTCCCGGCTGGTGTCGTCGTCCGACTCGACGATCGTGCGGATACCGTCGATGTCGTTGTCGCGGACGATCCTGTCCCAGCGGTCGAGGTAGCGGTCCATCAGCGGACTGCGCCCCACCTGCCGGCGGATCGTCCGGAGGTTCCGGCGCACGGGTTCGGTGTCGACCGAGATGCCGCTGCTCATGATCTTGTCCAGGACCGCGGACTGCACGAGTTGTTGACGCAAGGTCTTCGGCGTGACGACGCTCATCTGCCTCACCCCTACTCCGACTTGCCGTGCTCTGCCGTGACCCTTCCCATGATAGGGGGGACTGTACAGCGGTTTTGAGGACCACTTCAGGTAAGCCGGCTCGGGACATTCCGACGCTGTCCTCGAACCTGGACTGCTCGAGGACAGCGGCAAGAAGCGCGAACCGCCGGTCGGTCTGGGACCACACCCGATCACGGTTCATCAGAGAGTCAGGATCATCCCAGGCATGCCTCGAATTCGTACGCTTCGGCTCCCCCGCCTGCGTCGTACGCCGCCACGTGGCTCCTGACCCAGTCGTTCGGGCTGAGCTCGCACTTTCCGGTCCTGCTCCGATGGGGCGTGGTCCCGGTTTGCCCGTTGATTCGATCACTGTCAATATTGATGGGTGTCGATTCAAATTGATAGTGACGACCTCTGTTGCGCGCCACTGGTACGGGAACCTCTGACGGAGGACTGGGCCGGAGAGTTGGCTCGGATGTTCAAGGCGATCGGAGACCCGGTGCGCCTACGAATGCTCAGCCTGATCGCCAGCCATGAGGGCGGCGAGAGTTGCGTGTGCGACATCAGCCCGGCCTTCGACCTGTCCCAGCCGACCATCTCGCATCACCTCAAAGTGCTGCGCGAAGCCGGTCTGCTCGACTGCGAACGCCGCGGAACGTGGGTGTACTACCGGGTGATCCCATCGGCCTTGGCCCAGTTGTCGGCCGTGCTGTCCCCGGAACGCGGAGTCGTACCAGGCTCGGACTGCGCCATCGTCAACGATGCAGCGGAGGCGACGCGATGACCACGACGAACACCGATCACCCGGCGGTCGTCGGGAAGATGTCGACCCTCGACCGATTCCTGGCCGTGTGGATCGGCGCCGCCATCGTCGTCGGCCTGCTACTGGGCCGGATGATCCCCGGACTCGGCGAGGCTCTGAGTTTCATCGAGATCGACGGCATCTCCCTGCCGATTGCCCTGGGCCTGCTGATCATGATGTATCCGGTGCTGGCGAAGGTGCGTTACGACCGTCTCGATACCGTCACCGGCGACCGCAAACTCCTCATCAGTTCCCTGATCTTGAACTGGATCCTTGGCCCCGCCCTGATGTTCGCCCTCGCCTGGCTGATGCTGCCGGATCTGCCCGAGTACCGCACCGGCCTGATCATCGTCGGTCTGGCCCGCTGTATCGCGATGGTGATCATCTGGAACGACCTCGCGTGCGGGGACCGCGAAGCCGCAGCAGTGCTGGTCGCGATCAACTCGGTCTTCCAGGTGATCATGTTCGCCGTCCTCGGCTGGTTCTACCTGTCGGTGCTGCCCGGCTGGCTCGGACTCGAACAGGCCACCCTCGATGTCTCGCCGTGGCAGATCGCCAAATCGGTGCTCATCTTCCTCGGAATCCCCCTGATCGCCGGTTTCCTCACCCGCCACTTCGGCGAAAAGGCCAAGGGCCGTACATGGTACGAGGACACCTTCCTGCTGAAAATCGGACCGTGGGCGCTGTACGGTCTGCTGTTCACCATCGTGATCCTGTTCGCGCTGCAGGGCGAGCAGATCACCTCCCAGCCGCTGGACGTGGTGCGCATCGCGCTGCCGTTGCTGGCGTACTTCGCGATCATGTGGGGCGGGGGTTATCTGTTCGGCGCCGCGATCGGCCTCGGCTACGAGCGCACCACCACGCTCGCGTTCACCGCGGCGGGCAACAACTTCGAACTGGCCATCGCCGTGGCGATCGGCACTTTCGGGGTGACCTCCGGACAGGCGCTGGCCGGAGTGGTCGGGCCACTTATCGAGGTGCCGGTCCTCGTCGCCTTGGTGTACGTCTCCCTCGCCCTGCGCAACCGCTTCACCCGTCACGAGTCGGCACACGTGCCCGCATCGAAAGAGGTTTGAGCCGTGAGCACACCGAGTGTGTTGTTCGTCTGTGTCCACAACGCCGGCCGCTCACAGATGGCCGCCGGTTTCCTCACCGCCCTCGCCGGTGACCGGATCGAGGTGCGCTCGGCCGGCAGCGCCCCGGCCGATCAGGTCAATCCGGCCGCGGTCGCGGCGATGGCCGAGGTCGGCATCGACATCTCCGGTCAGAATCCGAAGATCCTCACCACCGAGGCAGTGCACGCCTGCGATGTGGTGATCACGATGGGGTGCGGGGACACCTGCCCGGTATTCCCGGGCAAGTCATACCGGGACTGGGTGCTCGACGATCCGGCCGGTCAAGGCGTCGAGGCGGTGCGCCCGATCCGCGACGAGATCAAGGCCAAGGTCGAAGCCCTCGTCGCCGAGTTGACCACCCCGTCCTCACCGCGCTGACCTGCGAGGTTCTTCGATGACGACGAACGTCGAGGTGCTCGTGATCGGCGGTGGGCAGGCGGGTCTGGCTGCCGGCTACTACCTGCGCCGGGCCGGGCACCGCTTCGTGATCCTCGACGATCAGCACAGCCCAGGCGGGGCGTGGCCGCACATGTGGCCGTCGCTGCGACTGTTCTCCCCGGCGGAATTCGCGTCGCTGCCGGGGTGGCCGATGCCGCGCTGGCCGGACGGTTTCCCGCCGGCACGTCATGTCGTGGACTATCTCACCGCCTACGAAGCCCGCTACGGCCTGCCGATCGAGCGGCCGGTGCGGGTGCAGGCGGTGCGCCGCGACGGCCCCGCTGTGCTGGTCGACACCGACCGTGGGCAGTGGCGGGCGCGCCGGGTGATCAGTGCCACCGGCACCTGGCAGCGACCGTTTCGGCCGAGCTATCCGGGCGCGGGTCTGTTCGCCGGGCGGCAACTGCACACCGTCGACTACCGCACCCCGACCGAGTTCACCGGCGCCGATGTCGTCGTGGTCGGGGGTGGCAACTCCGCCGCCCAGCTCGTCGCCGAGATCTCCACCGTCGCGGCAACCACGTGGGTCACCACCCGTCCGCCGCGGTTCCTGCCCGATGGTGTCGACGGCCGGGCCTTGTTCGAGCTCGCCTCCCGCCGTGCGGTCGCTCTGGCTGCGGGCCGGCCCGATCCTGGTGGCATCGCCGCCCTCGGGGACATCGTGATGGTTCCGGAGGTCCTCGCTGCACGTGAACGCGGCGTCTTGACCGCCCTGCCGATGTTCGATCGGCTCACCGTCGACGGCATCGCCTGGGGTGAGCGCCATCAGCGGGCCGATGTCGTGTTGTGGGCGACAGGTTTTCGTCCCGCCCTCGCACACCTGCGGCCGTTGCGGCTGCGCGACCACACCGGCACGGTGCCGGTCTGCGGCACCCGCTCGTTGAAGGAGCCGCGCTTGCATCTGCTCGGTTACGGCGATTGGACCGGTCCCGGTTCGGCCACCATCCTCGGCGTCGGCCGCACCG
Source organism: Rhodococcus sp. LW-XY12 (assembly GCF_019317345.1). NCBI lineage: Bacteria > Bacillati > Actinomycetota > Actinomycetes > Mycobacteriales > Nocardiaceae > Rhodococcus > Rhodococcus sp. LW-XY12. Next base: position 225,581 of record NZ_CP079226.1, on the reverse strand, counting down.
CCAAGGCTGCCGTCGCCGACCTCGATCTCGACAATTGACCTGCGTGAAAGGGCCTCGCCTGTGAGCACACCCTCGGTGTTGTTCGTCTGTGTGAAGAACGGCGGAAAATCCCAGATGGCCGCCGGGCTGATGAAAGCCGCTGCCGGCGACACCGTCGCGGTGCACTCCGCCGGCACGAAACCCGGTACCAGCATCAACGCTCTGGCAGCCGAGGTGCTGCTCGAAGTCGGCGTCGATATCACCAGGCAGATCCCGACACCGGTCGATCCGCACTTGGTCCGCGATGTCGATTTGGTGGTCACCCTCGGCCGCGAAGCCCGTCTCGATCCGGTGGCCGGGACACGGTTCGAGAACTGGGACACCGATGAGCCATCCGAACGCGGCATCGACGGCATCGAACGGATGCGGCTGGTCCGCGACGACATCGCCGCTCGTGTCGCCGACCTCGCCCAGCGGCTTCGTCGCTGACGACATCGATGTCGGCCACCCGAACCTGGGTGGCCGACATGAGGTGGGTTGTTCAGCAGCAGGACGTTGTAGTTGGGGTCTGCTGCGTCCCTTCGGTCGGGGCGGCGGCGGTGCCGCAGCACACGCCGCCTTCGGCGGTAGCCGGGTCGTCGAGGTGCTGTGGGCTCGAGCCGAAGGTGTCCGAATCGGCGAGGACGGTGTAGACCTCCCATTTCTCCCCGGCGGGGCCAGTGACCCACACCTTGTCCTGGGTGGCGAAGCAGCAGGTGGTGCCGATCTCCTCGTCGGTGAACAGTCCTTCGCCGGTCAGGCGGGCGATCTCGGCGTGAACCTTCTCGCTGGATTCGACCTCGACGCCGAGGTGATTGATGGTGCCGCCCTTGCCGGGGTTTTCGAGCAGTACGAGCTTGAGCGGCGGTTCGGCGATCGCGAAGTTCGCATAACCGGGCTTGAGCTTGGCCGGTTCGACACCGAACAGTTTGGTGTAGAAGGTGACCGCTTCGGTCAGGTCGTCGACGTTGAGGGCGAGTTGTGCGCGGGACATGACATCCTCCACCTGTGTGACATATATCGAAGTACTGGACGCCTACAGAATGCGCCACCTTTTCGACGTATGTCAAGAAAGTAGATAAGCTCGAAGGATGCCGAAAGCCCTACCCGTCATCGACGTCAGCGCCCCCATCTGTTGCGCGCCGGTCTCGGCCGCCCCCATGAGCGACGATGCGGCCCTCGAACTCGCCCTGCGGTTGAAGGCCCTCGCGGACCCGGTCCGCATCAAACTCGTGTCGATCCTGCTCACCGCCGACGACGGCGAAGTGTGCACCTGCGATCTCGCCACCGGCGTCGACCTGACCGAATCCACCGTCAGTCACCACCTCGGCCAGCTCCGCAAGGCCGGCATGGTCGAATCCGAACGACGTGGGATGAACGTCTTCCACCGCGCCCGCACCGAAGCCCTCGACGCGTTACGTGCGGTGCTGGACCCGAACTGCTGCCGCTGACCCCTCATCGACCGCGTGGGCCGATCGTGTTGCCCGGCGTTCGAGGGCACGCCGCCGCGCAGCAGTGGCGCGGAAGCACCAGGAACGGGTGACCGCTCCCGCCCGAACTCACCGATCGAGCTCTGGTCCGCGCCCTCGGTCGACTCCGCAGGAAAAGGCGCCGTTGTCGTCGGCCCTCGGGGTCACCCTCGAGGACCGCCCCAGCATCTCCCGGAATGCTGCGGGGGTGAGCCGTCGCTGCGGCCAAAAGCCCGTCGAGCACAGCGCGATAGTTCTCGGCCGAAGGCTCGGCAACCGACTGCCCCACCTCCGCCGCGGGTGCCCGATCAGGAAGGAACGATCCGAGCCAGTTCGTCACGCGGGTAAGGACAAGATCGCGGTCATCGGTATAGACGGCCGGCCACTGAATTCCGACCGCGGCGATGCGGTCCAGGATGTCGCCAGCGCCGACGATGCCGTCCCGGATAAATCACCGGGTCGCGGTTCTCCGACATTCCTGGGTGATATCACTAGTGTGATATCGGAGGTGGTCACGGTGGAACAGATCCTGATCCGCAACCTTCCCGCGGGAACCAAGGCTGCCCTGCGGGCGCGTGCTGAGCAGCATCACCGGTCGGTCGAGGCGGAGGTACGCGACATCCTCGGCGAGGCCCTCGAGCGGGAGCCAGTCACGCTCGTCGACCTCTTGAGCACCGATGAGGGTGCCGACATCGAGTTCGAGCCCGAGCGCCTCGGTTTGACCGCCCGAACCGCCGAGTTGTGAAGTACGTTCTGGACACCAACGTGGTGTCCGCGCTGCGAGTTCGGGGCCGTAACCGGTCGGTCGAGATTTGGGCGGCGTCGGTGCCGGTGGCCGACCTGTTCGTGACGGCCATGACTATTGCCGAGATCGAACGAGGCGTAGTCGCCAAGGAGCGATCCGACCCGAATCAGGGAGTGGTCCTGCGCCGGTGGTTCGACGAACGGGTCCTGCCCGCCTTCGCTGACCGTGTGTTGCCGTTTGATCTGCCGGCCGCCCGGGTGCTGGCCACCTACCGGGCGCCCGAACATGCGCCGTTCGACGCCGCTCTCATCGCCGCTGTCGCCCAGGCCGCCGAGATGACCGTGGCGACGCGCAACACCAAGCACTTCGACCCGCTCGGTGTCCGGTGTGTCAACCCGTGGGAACCGAATCCCTGAAGGCCCGACTTCGGTGCAAACGCCCGTCGACCGGGCTCGAGTGCGGTCAATGAGGCTCGCTGAGCTGTCCGGTACGGCCGGCCTCGCTCAGGGGAGCATGAGGCACCGACGCATGACATCGCCCTGAAAGTGGGGACGCGAGCGGGAACGCGAAGTCGGGAAGGTTGCCGCTTCACGGACCGCAGCAACCCCTCAGACATGAGTCACGCGGGTTGCAGTTCCCGCACCGGTCCGGTGCTGTCGACCGCCGGGAGCGGCGGCACGGCGAAGCCTTCAGCTTCGGCGGCCGCAACGAACGAGCGCCACCGACGACTGACCGTGGACTTATCGACGTGCAACCGCCGCGCAACCTGGGTTTGCCGCAGGTGCGGCTCGTCGATGAGCATCGCCGCCACGCGTTTGACCGGGTCGGTGAAACTGCCGTCGGCGAGGAACTGCTGCAACCCGGCCGCGGTATGCGGGTAACCGTTGCGCGTTGCATCGGCGCCGCGGGCGTTCCCGACAACATCGGCGTCCACGGTCGTCTCGGCGAGGGCAACACCCGCAACGCCGGACTTGCGTGAGGTGCCGGGTGATGCACTCTGCGCTTCGTGGTGCACCTCGTGGGCGCGGCCGGCATCGATTGCGCTCTCCGGCGTTGCCACCGCGGCAAGCGTGAAATCGTGCTCCGTCGTCTTCTCGGTCGCGGGGCGGATCGGTGCAGCGGTGGTGCCCTCACGGTGCACGAGCTGATCCACCGTTGCAGCATCACGGCGTTGGGCGCGTTCGTCGATGACAACCTGCAACATCATGGTGAACAGGTGAAACAGTGCCAGCCACAACAGCGGGAAGATCGCCGCAATGACCGCGGCAATGGCTGGGGGTTGTGGGATGAACCCGAGGTGCTCACCCGCTGCAACGCGTGCGAGGTTGCGGGCGGCGAGTTGATAGGAGTGGTACGAGTTGCCCACCACACTCAACGCGACGGTGACGACCGCCAAGCTCATGCAGTAGCGCCGCGCCCAAAGGTGCCGGTTGGCAACGCGGAAGATGACGTAGCCGGCTGTTGCAGCGGCCTGTGCAACGTCGATGGCAACCGGGGCCATCCATGCACGACTCGGATGCACGTTGATTTCGATGGCCAGTGCCCGCAACGCATCGAACGACAGCGTGAACGCCAACGCCGCAAGAAGCAACGCCATCGTTGCCACCGCGGCGACACCGAGCATCTTCGAACGCACCGGCCGCGCATCGTGGCGCAACGGCGGTGCGGACTGAGGGGAGTCATCGGACACGACGGAAGCCTCTTTCTACGACATTCTCTAGAGGGGTGCTGATTCGACTACTGACACGTGCTCTTGGCATCTCACTCCCCTACCCGGGGTGCGGACAGGACATCGACGAGGTGCGCCGCACGAACCTCACGGAAACGGGCGGGTTGCCGAGTCGGTGGTCAGTTGAAGACGTCGACGAACCATGTGCCGTCGATCTGCTGGGTGGTGACGGTCTGGGTGATGCGTTGCACGCCGTCGGGGCGCAGTTCCGACAGGTCGACGAGATAGACATCCTCGGACAAGGCCTTGGTGCGGACGCAGTAATTGGTGCCGACGGGGATCTCGTCGATGAACGGCTGCAGCTGCTCGGCCGGGACGACGGAACTATTCGGGGTGGCCAAGGCGCGGGCGGCGACCGCGTCGCGCCGGACGTAATAGGCGTAGTTCCAGGCGGCGATCACCCCGGCGCCACTGCGCTGGTCACCCCGGTCGGCGCGGCAATCGTCATCGAGATCCGACGCCGGCGCCGTCGGCGTTGCGGACAGTTCGAGCATCGGTGTGCCCACATCGTCGGACGGCGGTGCTGCCGCTGCGGACTCTTCGCCGCGTGCATTCCACATCACCCCTATGGTGACGGCTGCAACCCCCACTGCAATGGCGATGGCAACCGCTGCAACGCGGCCGGTGCGCCTCGCTGTGCGCGGCACAGGTCGCTCGTGTGGGGTCACCGCCGGTGCAACCAATGCACCGTCGATCGCATCGCCGGGTGCAACCGGATCGGCGGTTGCACCCGAGGGTGGGGTGGGTGCACCGCCGAGGAGGTCGACGACGGCCGGATGCCGAAATGTTGTCTTGCCGAGTTTCATCGGGGTGCACCCACATCCTTTCGTACGGTCAGGCGGAGACCGGGGCGCCAGCGCCCTGTCCGACGGCGGTCGAGATCATCTCGGCGGCAGTGCCGGCCGAACCACCGAAGAACGCCTCCAGGGTGGTGTCCACGGCGGCGATCACGTTCTCGCCGCCGGGTTGCGCCGTGACCCATTCGCGGGCTTGTGAATCGATGTGCGGTGCTGTCTGCACCGCGCTGTGCACGACCTCCGCAGTGGCGGCACCGACCGGTCCGGAGGTCTGCCACTGCTCGACCGTCGCCGCGGTCTGCTCGGTGATCACGTCCTGCTGCACGTCCGGCAACTCGACCTCGATCGGCTGTCCTTCGTCGTCCCCGGCACCGAAGGCGGTACCGGCAGCGAGGCCGACTGCACCACCGACGAGCGCGCCGGGGACTGCGCCGACGGCGCCACCGATCGCCGCACCTGCCGCGGTTCCTGCGACACCGGTCGTGATTTCGGGCAGCACCGGGATCGGCAGCGGCACCACCCCGCCAAGGGCGGCGCCGCCGATGCCGCCGATGGTGCCGCCGATCAGCGCACCCGGTACCGCACCGGCCGCGGCGCCTGCGGTCGCTCCGGCGGCGACACCGCCGATCTGTGCGGCGGCGACGCGGTCGGCGCGATCAGCGTGGACACCGACGGAACGCCAGAAGGTGGCCACCTGGGATCGGGTCAGGCCGGCGGTGTTGTTGGTGCGCTCGCGGTCGGCGTCGGTGACCCAGTTCGGCTGGGTGAGGTGGTAGTCGCCGATCATGATCTTCTCGGGCGGGGCGATGTAGATCGGGGCCTGCTCGACCGGGGTCGGGGCGTGCAGCGTCGACAGGTCCAGCGGCGGGGTGTACGTGGTCTGCCGGTTGTAGCGGCCGGTGTCGTAGTCGTAGTTCGGCAGCGGCTCGTACTGCGGCTGCACTGCAGGCGGGGCGGACCAGTAGATCGGCTCGGACGGCGCCTGCGGCACAACTTCCACCTCGGTCTGCGGTGCCGGGGTCGCGGTGGTGCCGCCTTGCGTCCCGCCGCCGGTAGTGCCGCCCTGGGATGGGGCCGCACCGGCGGTCGGGGCCAGCACCAGTCCTGCCGCCACTGCGGCGATCGCGACGAACGCGGCCGTGGCCTGACGCTGGACTGTGCGGTGGCGACTGGCAGCGCGGCGTGCGGCGCGGTTCGGGGTGGGGTTGTCGTTACTCATCGGGCATTGCCTTTCATCGGTCGGCCACAGGGAGGGCCGGGTCTGGTCGGGGATCGAAAAGGATGACGTGGAGCAGCCTTAAGCCCGGACCGAAAATGGTTCCGGACCAACGGGATCAGGGGTCGTCTGCGATCAGGTCGACGACGGTGGCGGCGAGGACGGTCAACGCCTCGCAGGTGTCGCGTCGTAACTGGCTCAAGGTGATGCGCTCACCGGAGGCGAACAGCGGCTCGAACGGCATCCGGCACACCGGCACACCGAGTGCGGAGAACGCATCGACGGCATCGGTCTCGACCATCGGCACATCCCCCGGCCCCTCGGTGATGACCACGACCGTGCGGACGAGCACATCCGGGCGGACGGCGGAGATCGCGGCCAGGGTGCGCTGGGCAGCGACCGCGCTGTCGCGGCGCAGCGGCACCGGAACGATCACGGCGTGCGCAGCGGTGATCGCCCACCGCCAGCTGCCGGCGTGGCGCGAGTTGCCGGTGTCGGCGACCAGCAGGTCGTAGTGGTGTCCGAGGATCGCCGCCACCGTCGCGGCGTCGTCGTAGCTCACCGGTGCCACCGCCCCGATTCCGCCGGCGACGACATACGAGCCGCACGGCTGACGGGTCAGATACCGAGTGAGCACGGAGGAGCGCACCGGCTGCGCCTGATCACCGAGATCGGCGAGCAGCGACGCCACGTCCTGCCCTGCGGCCGGGGGAAGCGCGATCCGATCGGTGAAGCTGCCGCCGACCTCCCCGAGGTCCAGGCACGCGATCGTGGCGGGGCCGCGATACTCGGCCAGTGTCTCGGCCAAGCCGATCGCCATCGGGGTTTTACCGACGCCGCCTTTGACGTTGGCGACGGTGACGAGCGCGCCGTCCGGCAGCGGCCGGGCGATCGTGGTGTGCGCCGCGCGCAGCCGCATCTCGATCGAGTCGGGTTTCGGTGCAAGCGCCAGGCCGAGCATCGCGTTGAGCCGTCCCCGCATCCCGAGGCGGGCGGGTTCGCCGGCCGCTGGGTTGACGCGGGGTGCGGACAGCGCCGACAACGCCTCGATCCGGCCGCTGAGCGGCTCTGTGGCCAATTCTGGGGGTGGTATGGACTTCGGACCCCGCGATCGTGTCGGCGCGGCCTGTGCAGGCTCCTGAGCGGGCGCCCGGTCGACCAGTGTCGATGTCTCGTAGGTGAACGGTTCGGCAGCCACGGTCACCGGCGCGGCCAGCACTGTGTGAACAGCCTCGGCGGCCGCCGAAGCGGGTTCGCTCACCACGACCGGAATCGGGACGCTCGGAGCACTTTCGGTGAGCTTGCCGTCAGGGCCGACCGTGAGGAACCGGGTGTCCTTGCCGGTGCGATAGACGACCTCGACGGCGGACTGCTGCTTGGCTGCGAGGGTGCGCACGAAGTCGTGCACGACAGCGGCCAGCGCCCTGTCCTCGGTTGCCGCCAGTTCCATCGGTGGCACGTCGGCGCCGGTGAGCCTCGCGCGCGCGGTGGTCGCGGAGGTCGCCTCGATCTCGACGGTCGGCGCCATGGTTAGTTGATCCCGCCGAAGGCACCGGCGCCGGCCAGCGCGGTGTCCATCTCGTCGATGACAGCATCGGTCTGCTCGAGCTCGGCCAACGCGTTGGTGCGGGCTTTGCCGTCGGGCAGCGCTTCGATGACCACGCGGCGCTTGGCCGACGCCTCACGGATTTCGGCGAGGCGTTCGCGCGTGAGTTCCTGCCTCTCGTCGAGTTTGGCCAGCCACACCGGCGAGGTCTGTTTGAAGTACTCGCGCAGCGCCTTGATCACCGGATCGTTGGCGCCCTTGGAGACGAACGGGCCACGCAACGCGGCGACGTCCTCGGCAGTAGGGGTGATCGACTGAGAAATGCGACGAGTCATCGGGTTCCTTCCGGTGGTGATTACGGGCGTGGTTCACGGGGCCGACGAGCGGTCACTACGGGGTTGATGCGATCGCGACGACACGGACAGCGATCAGACTCTCGTGCGGTGGGTCGCCCGATGCTCATGCGCTGCGTCCCACGAGGTCGGGTTCGGGCAGGACAACGACGCCGTTCGCGTCGAAAGCAATGCGGGTGGTGACCCGGTCGGCGCCGATGGTCAGGACGGTCTCGATGACCTCGCCTCGGCTGCCGCGACGCACATCGACCGCATCGACGGTGACCGGCACCAGGTCGCCGTCCTCGTTGTCGATGAGCACGGTCTGCCCGGCGGTCACGCTCGAGGCCGGGATGACATCGGCGAAGTCCTCGTCCGCAGGATCAAGTTCCGGTGCGGCTTCGGCTCCAGTCTTGGCCATCGACACGGTGCCGATACCGCCCGTACTCGTACCGCCGAGGACGATCGGCTCGGGCACGCTTCCGTAGTTGCGTGCCCGCCGCGCCAGGGCGCGTTCGGATTCGATGAACTCGGCCAGCTCCGGCGAGTAACAGGTGAACTGCGGCGCCTCGGCCGGCATCAATCCGTCGATGATGGATTTCTCGTTCTCCGACAGCTGGTTCCACTTGTTCGGATGCTTGTCGACGTTCGGGGTCCACCACATCTGCGCATCGACGGGCGAGCCGTCGTCACCGAGCGCGATCCCGCGGCCCTTGACCGAGGTGTCGACCTCACGGCCCACCGTCGAATCCCCCCACATCATCAACGCCCCGTCCTGCGAGAGATTGCCGAGCGAGATGCGGGTGCCGAAGTTGTCACGCGCGTTGCCGGAGGCACCACCGAACAGGGACGCATCCGGACGCTGCACACCGAGCAACAACCGGATGCCGGCCGAACGCGCGAGCACCGCCAGATCCGCCCACGCACCGAGCGGATCGAGTTCCTTGAGCAGAGTCTTGGTTTCGTCGTCGCCGGTCTTGGCCAGACGCTGCCACTTGCCGGAGAGGATGAAGAACTCGTCGAGCACCGCGATCATCAGCGGCAGCTGCGAACCTTCGATCTTCATCTGATGGATGTAGGCGTTGCGCGCCATCATCTCCGTATGCAGGGCGCGCACGAACATCGCCGCGCGCAGCGCGTCGTAGATGATCGCCCCACAGCCGGGGTAGCCCTCGAGGCCGTCGAGTTCGATCATCTTCGGATCGACCCCGACGAACGGAACCCCGCGACGCGCCGCTTCGGTCAGCAGCGTGCGGATCACCGAGGTCTTACCGCCGCCGGTGGGGCCGACGATCAAGCAGTGCGGCTTGTTCGAACTCGTCGAGACATCCCAGAACATGATCCGGTCCGCCGCGCCGGTCGCATAGGGCAGGTGCCGCAGGTTCTCATCGACCAGTTCCAGGGGGTGGTCGACGCGCTCGGGCATGGCGGTGACCAGACGCATCACCAGATAGCCCTTGTTCGGATACCAATCGCAGGTCCAGTTCCGGCCGGATTCGTGCGGGCCGGCGAGCGAGGCGAGGGCTTCGTCGACCTTGGCCTGAAAGCCCGGTGCTCCGGCGTTCATCGACTTGGCGAAGGCGATGCGGTAGCCGGTCTCGATGCCGTCCTCGTCGATGGTGTCGACGCTGACCTTGGGACTTTTGAAGATCGTGGCGCCGTCGAGCGCATCCTGCAGGACCTTCTGTCGTTCGCTGCGGGTGTCCGGGGAGATCGGCGTGCGGGTGATGACGAGCCGGTCGCGGTGCGCGTCGTGCCGCACCGTCACCGCCGAAGTCTCGCTGGTCCCGAAGGCCGTTTCGACCGCACGCGAGAGCGCCTCGAATTGCTTGGGGCGGATCACTGCACCGCGCGAGAGCTTGATCGTCGCGCCTCGCATCGAGCGCCCGGTGGTGGGCCGCGAAATCGAGACCTTGGTGGGTATATGCCCGGTGCTCTGCTGAACCATCGCGTCGAGCATCTGTGACCACCGGTGAGTGCGGTGCCGCGAAATATCCAGGGCGATCAACGGAGCGGTGGCTACTGCCAGCGGCCACCGGTAGTCGTACAGCCCGGTCAGCGCCTCGACGACCGAAGCGTTTCCCGCGACAGAAGCAATGAGGATGGGGCTGGAGAAGGCAGCTGCGGCAGAGATTGCCGTCAGCGGCGAGAACGGCACGAAGCGGGACACGCACGTGGTCCGCCCGTCGCCGGTCCGATCGCCGCGAGCGTCGGTGGTGTCGCCGAACGTGTCGCGCCATGCAGCGACGAGCCAGTCCTTGAGTGGGTCTGGAGTTGCGCTCACTGCATGCGCCTTTCACTCGTGCTCGTCTTCGCCGGATGCCGTCCGGTGCGGTGTGCGAGCACAGTGGCAGAGGGGCCGAGTTTTCACCAAGCAGGTGACGGCATTCCGAACTGACGCAGGTGATGCGCTCGGATCCGCGAGTGCCCAGCTCGATGAATTTGTGCCTCAACGTGTTCGGCGCTCACCTGAGAAGATCTCCACCACAGCGCTTGCAACGCGATGTCACCGAGCGCTTTTTCGACTGCTGATCCCAGCGCTCGCATACCGGTTCAGCGAGCGTTCATCCGAGCATGCTTATGGGCACTTGCACGTGGTGTTCCGAACGCTCCACAGCCGCCCTCCCCGTGTGGTTATCGAGCGTGGGCACGACCGCCGCAGTCAGCGCTCCGAAGAGCGTTCGACGTGGTCGGTTGCGAATACCGTTGGCGCCGCGCGCAATTCTGGATTACACTCCCCCCAAGGAACGCCGGGGGGAGTGACCCCGTAAGGGGTGGGCGTCGCGAGCGCTCTGCGCAGCACTGGGATTCACCGCTCGAATCCATCGCCCATCTCACGCGCTCTGTCGAGCGCCATGATGCGCACTCCCCCACTCCCCCACGATCACCCCTGCCTCCCCCAGCCCGATCACGGCCCTGCGAACCTCTCTCGCACAGGGCACACACCTGGCGTTGATGCATGTTCGTCCACCGCCCCGGCCGGCACTATCGCTCGGGTCGCTGTTCAGGCATCGAAGACGCATCGACGATCACCTCGCTTCATGTGCGGTGACGGCGCGCGTGAACATCGCTGCTCCGCACTCCCCGCCACGTGCGCTCGGCATGGCTGTCCGGTCTCGATCGTGGAGGTGTTTCTCGCGCTCGTTCTTCCCCGTCGACCTCGCCGGATGTGTGCGCTGTGTGCATTCACCTGTTTGGGCGAGATCGCGTGCTCGTTTTACGTTCTCGGCCGTCGCCTTTCGGGCGTACCGACCGAACCATCACTGGAGTGCTCATGTCTCTCGCGCCAAGTCTTGCCGAACTGGCGATCACGACCATCCCGAGTGGTGACGTGCTCGCCCAGACCACCGAGGTCACCACGACCGGGGTCCGCGCTTGGATCGAAGACAACATCGTCTTCACCATCCTCGTGTTGATCGCGTGCGTGGTCCTGATGGGTGGGCTGCGCGGCAACCTCTCGAAGGTCGTCACCGTCGGCGGCCTGTCGCTGGTGGGCATGGCGTATCTGGGCATCGCGACGAACACCACCGCGGCAACCGGCATCGGCAATTGGCTCCTCGGTCTGGTCGGCATCCAGGTCTGACCACCGCACGCAAGTACCGGCCGACGACCGCAAAAGGGGTACCGATCGTGATCGACAACGACGACATGCTGCACCGCGTGGACCGGCACTATCTCGGCCCGACCGGCTTCACGCTGCCGTTCCGCCTCCGCTACGCCGCAGTCGGACTCGGCGCGCTCATCACCGCGACGGTGTTCGTCCTCGCCCGCGCGGTCGTGCAGGTGCCGCTCGGCTTCCAGTCTCTGGTGGTGATCGTCGGGATCGGTGTCGTGATCACTGCGCGGGTGACGAAGTACGTCAACGCCGACCGTTCGGTCCGGTCGGTGATCCGAGCTGCGTGGAACGACCTGACTGCACCGCGCCCGCCCAAGGCAGGACAGACCGTCGTCTTCACCATTCCCGCTGCTATGCGTGCCTCGCGCAGTACGCCCCCGCAGCGTCGAGCGAAGGGAACTGCTGACGATGGCTGTCCAGCCTGACAACGACATTGCCGCGTTGTTCGATCCGAATTTCGACGAGCCCGCACCGGCGATCGTGCCGCCGGGTGCGTTGCCCCCGTCGTGGGCGGCGGCGATGGCAGCACACCGCATCGCCTCCCCGCCCCCGGTTCCGGATCCGAATGCGGACGCGACGCAGGCCGCGGAGCTGGCGTGGTCCCAGGTGCCCGACAGCAGCATCACCGCCCCTGCTCCGGTGACCACTTCCACCACCGCAGCGAGTGCAGACGCACCGCCCGCACAGCGCAGGCGCGGCCGCACCAAGCGCGGCACGTCTGCCGACACCGACGCGGAGTTCACCCGGCAAACCAAGACCGCCGCCAAGCGCGCCGCTCGCACGCGCAAAGCAGTGCGGCTGCAACTGATCGGGGTCGAAGGCAACATCACCCGCACCCGTAGCCAGTCCACAGCGTGGTTCGTCCAACCACCAGGGCCGTGGAACATGCGCCCGGTCGCCCGGCAGCGCCGCTACATCCGCAGCGAAGCGTTGGTGCTGGCGAACCTCGCCGAAGCCGGCGTCACCGGTCTACACCGCCGGCTGGTGCGTACCCCGTGGCCGGTGCGCCAGTGGGCGCAAGCTCACGACGGGTGGGCCGAACCGATCGCGGATGTGCCGCGCGCGTTGTCGTGGCCGGACTATCTGCGCGGTCAGCAGCACGCCATGCTGTGGGGCAACCCCACTCTCAAGGGCCGCTACTGGGGCATCGAACTACCCCCGCGCTCGGCGCTCGCGGTCGGGCTCGACACCATCTCCGAATGGTTGCTGCCCGCCGTCGATACACCGCTGCTCGGCCGGATCGCGAGACTCGTCCGCTCGTGGGCGCACACGGCGTTCCTCAACGAGCAGAAGGCGCTCGCCGAGCACCTCGCCACGATCGAACGCATCCTCTCGGGACAGGGGGTGCGTGCCAAGCCCGCCACCGCCGCGCAGATGGACTATCTGCTGCTGCGCTCGGCCTCACTGGGGTTGCCGCTCGATGCCGAGGGCGTGATCTCCGGCGGTGGGGACTGGGAACACTCCGATGTTGCTGCGCTCGAGGACCTCACCGACCTCGAATTGACCCCCGGTGACGGGTACACCACTGTGCGCGGACAGGTCGGTGGCCGGGACTACACCGGCTACGCGATCGTGCTCACGGTCGGGCGCATGGCGCCGTTGCCGATCCCGGAGCGGATGCTGCCCTGGCAGGTCATCGGCGACTCCTCCGGTGAACCGCTCGAATGGTCCGAACGCATCCGGTTGAAGACCAAGAGCCAGACCATCCGCAGTCTGCGCCGGCTCACCGCGCGCATCGAGGCGCAGTTCGACCACTACACCGTCGAACACGACCAGGTACCACCGCAGGAACTCGCCGAACAGCACGCGCTCGCTCAACGGGTGCTCTCCGACATCGAAGACGACCACTCCGGCCTGTCGGTGCGCACCGACGGCTGGTACCGGGTGCTTGTCGTCGGCTCGTCCCCGGACGAGGCGAAGCAGAAGGTCTCGATGCTTCAGGAGATGTACGCCCCGCGCATCCGCCTCGAACACGAGCACGGCCAGTACCAACTGCTGCGCGAATTCCTCCCCGGTGAGCCGCTCGCCAACATCGCGCACTGCCGGCGCATGAGTGTCGAAACCGTCTCCGCCGGGATGGCCGCGGTCGGCGACCGGATCGGGGACCGCACCGGCGTGGTGATCGGCGAAACAGCCTCGATCGCGCCCCGACCCGCGGTGTGGGATCTGTTCGCCGCGCATGAGAAGAAACACAAGTCCGGTCTGACCCCGATCGTGGCGGTACCCGGCTCGGGCAAAACGTTCCTGGCCGGGATCCTCGTCTACCAAGCGGTACGTGCCGGCGCCTACGGGGTGGTGCTCGACCCATCCGGACCGCTCAAGAAACTCGCGCAGCTCCCCGAGTTCCGGGGTATCGCCGAAGTTCAGGCGTTGACGGGGCGCACCTCGCGGCCCGGCTCCCTCAACCCTTATCGGGTGATCGTCGATCCGCGCCGCGACGACCCCGACTACGACCCGACCAATCCGGACTACGCCGACGATGCCGATCCCGTCACCGCAGCCCAGTCGCAGTACGAAGCCGACCTGCGGGCCGCGCAGGCCGAGCGGATCTCGGTGGCGGTGTCGGTGCTGAAGATGATGCTCTCCCCCGCCCGGCTCGAGCACGAGTGGACCGAAACCGTCCTGCAGACCGCGGCGAACACCGTCGGCGGCGGACGGCACCACAACCTGCGCGAAGTCCTCGACGCGATCGCCGCGCTCGGTCGCGACGACGAGAACCTTGATCTGCGTACCTGTGCGCGCAGCGTGCATCAGGAGTTGTCGATGATGGCTGATCTCGCCGAGGCCCGCGTGCTCTTCCCCGAAGCGGGCACCACCGGTGAGCCGGAGGACATCGTCGACAACAACACTCGACTGACGGTGTTGACGATGCCCGGCTTGCAGCTCCCACCCACCGGCACCGACCCGTCGCAGTGGACCCCGCAGCAACGCATGGCCGGCCCGCTCATGCACATGGCCGCGTGGCTTGCGAACCGGCTCGTCTACGAACTGCCCCGCTTTGAGCGCAAGGTGCTGTTTCTCGACGAGAACAAGTACCTCGAACAAACCGGTGCCGGCCGCACCCTGAATCTGCGCATCGCCCGCGACTCGCGCAAGTACAAGGTTCGCGCGTTGGTGTGCTCGCAGCTGCCCGACGACTATCTCGGCGTCGGCGGCAGCGACGACAAGTCCGCATTGACCTACGAGGTCATCATCGGCGATCTCGGTGGCAACACCCATGCCATCGACGGCGCCCTCAAACTACTGAACCTTCCTGCCGGGGAAGGCTACGAAGCGTTGTTGGCCGATCTCGGTGGTGGCGGAGAAGACACCCTCGATGAGGACACCGACACCGAGCACCTCGACCAGGCACGCCGGTTCATCGTGAAGATGGCTGACGACATCGAACTGGTCCGCTCGGACTGGACCCACTTCGTCCACCTGGCACACGTATTCGCCGCGCTCGATTCCCGCGCGACCCGCGCCGCGATGGACACTCCTGCATGAGCGCGCAACGAGCACGCCGGATTCTCCCGGCACTGTCACTCTCCGTCCGCTACGTCGGGCAGCCTGTGGGGCTGGTGGTCCGTGTTCTGGTCGTACTGATGTTCGCTGCGGTCGTCCTGATTGGGGTCGGCACCGGGGTGGCCACAGCCAGCGGCTTCGACTGCAAGGACGTACCGGCCCCGGAGTTCCCCAATGAGACCGTCGAGACGACCTTCGACTCGTCCAGCGCCAACCGGCCGCCGATCGAAGGTGGGGGTGGCACGGGTTATGAAAGCTACGGTTGGGCCGGACTGAAATGGCACACCTACGACCTCGGCTGCGGTGAGGATCTAGTGCGCGCTCCCGGCGCGGTCAACGACACCACGCTGGGCAACACCTTCCTGACGATCGGGAAGTCACTGGCGGCCGCGGCGTTCTGGCTCGACGACCAAACCAAGACCGGACGCGACGCGCTTGATGCCGGGGTCGACTCGGCACTCGAACAGTTCGACCGGATCGTCTACTCGATCAGCGACGGCATGCGCGGGGTCTACGGACAGTGGCTGGGGATTGCACTGACTGTCGTCGCTGTGATCGTGCTGTGGAAGTCGCTGAAGGCAGACACCGCCGGCGTTACCCAAACCTCGGCAATCGCAGCGGCCGGGCTGATGCTCGGGGCGCTGATGGTCGGTGCACCGCAAAAGGCGGTTCAGGTCACCGACGACACGTTCGGCTCGCTGATCACCGATACTCAGGATCAGATTTTCTCGGTCCAGTTCGGGGACGGCCCGGGCGGCGGCACACTTACCGGTGGACCGACCGACCCGCGCAACGTGCTGATCGACCAAGTTTTCCTTCCCGATTGGCGCACGGGTTGGTTCGGCACCAATTACGACGATGCGGACACAGCCGGGCTCGGTCCGAAGTTGCGTGATTCGCTGGCGTTTTCGTACGAAGAGCAGGAGCGCGTCAAGAACGACCCGGACGCCCAGGCCGAACTCGCCGCCCAGAAGGCCGACACGTTCCGCGAGATCGTCGCGTCGCTGGAATCCGACCATCAGTTGTCCTACTACCAGTTTCAGGGCAAAGACTCCGGCCGCACCTCGACCGGTTTCATCGGCATGATCAAACTGGCGATGCCATCGATGCTGTGGATCGGCGCCTCGATCCTGAAGATCACCGCACTGCTCGCGATCCGCTTCGCCATCCTGTTCGCGCCACTGTGGGTGCCGTTCGCGATGATCGCCGGTGGTTGGCTGGGCCGCATCCTGCGCATGCTCGCCACCGCCTATGTGTGGGGCGTGGCCGGTGCAGTCATCGTCGCGCTGTACCTGATGGCGCTCGTGCAGCTCTACGTCGATGCCGACGGACAGGTCGACGGGTCCTGGCGATTGTGGTTCATGGTGCTGCTCACCGTTGTGTGCTGGGCGATCATGCGCCCATTCAAACGGGTAGGCCAGACGTTCACGCAGAACAGCTGGGGGTAGCCCCTGGGTGGTGAACACGCTGACACTGGCCCATACTGGGCCGGAGAATGCAGGACATCACCATGACGAAGAAGAAATACTCTGACGAGTTCAAGGCCGACGCCGTGCGACTCTACGAGAGTCGCCCGGAAGTGTCGTACTCGTCGTTGGCCGCGGATCTGGGAGTCGCTCGGGGGTCGTTGAAGACGTGGGTGCATTTGGCGCGTAAGAAGGCCGCGATGGCGCGGTCTGCGCCCGAGAAGAGCGTGGATGCCTCGGAGACACCCGAGGAGCAGTGTGCGCGGATGCAGGCCGAGATCGAGCAGATTCGGGCCCGCAACCAGGCTTTGGTCGCGGAGAACGACAAGCTCAGCGAGGAACGAGACATCCTGCGCAAGGCCACGAAATATTTCGCGGCAGAGACGAACTGGTGATCCGCTTCCGGTTCGTTGACGACCACCGAGACACCCATGAGGTGAAGCGGATGTGCACGGTGCTCGGCATCCACCGGTCGAGCTACTACAAGTGGCGAGCCGGAAAGGCGGCTCGGCGTGCCCGCCAGCAGGCCGATGCGGCGCTTGTCGACCGAATACGTGCCCACCACCAGGAATGGGACCACACCCTCGGTTACCGGCGGATGACCGCCGAACTGGCCGATGATGACGCGGTGCCGGGCACGGTCAATCACAAGCGGGTAGCCAGGTTGATGCGACAGAACAACATCGTCGGTGTGCACCTGCGTAAACCGAAGAACACGACGATCAAAGATCCTGGGGCGCAGGTCTTCGAAGACCTGGTCAACCGTGATTTCACCGCTGACGAGCCTGGACGAGTATTCGTTGGTGACATCACCTATCTTCCGCACAGCAGCACCGGTGAGTTCCTCTACCTGGCGACCGTGATCGACGTGTGTTCCAAACGGCTCGTCGGCTGGTCGATCGCAGATCACATGCGTACCGAGCTCGTGGAGAACGCGCTCGACAATGCGGCGGCGGCCCGAGGGTCGCTGGAAGGAGCTATTTTTCACTCCGACCACGGCCGTCAATTCACCTCCTCGGACTACCAGGCGACATGTCGCCGGCACGGCGTGCGGCAATCGATGGGCCGGATCGGGTCGAGCGCCGACAACGCGATGGCCGAGTCCTTCAATGCGTCGTTGAAGCGGGAGACGCTTCAGGGCGCGAAACGCTGGATCGACGAAGCGCAATGCCGCACCGAGGTTTTCCGCTGGATCACTCGATACAACACACGCCGACGGCACTCATCACTGCGGAACCGATCACCACTTGACTTCGAGGTCGACCATGGGTCTACCCTCGATCAGGCCGCTTGACGTACACACCCAGTGTCCACTATCCAGGGGCCACGCCCGTGCACCGATGGCACCCGCCTGACGGCGGAGATCACCGAATGCGGCTACCGGGGTAGTGCCAAGACCGTCCGTCGGTTCCTGGCACCACTGCGTGCTGCGCATCGGACGCGCCCGGCACCGCCGCCGGTGCCATCCGTCCGGCAGGTCACGGGGTGGCTGACCGCCCGACCCGACCGTCTCACCGACGTCGACAGCCACCGTCTCGCCGACATCCTCGAACGCAGTCCCGCACTGAACGCGCTGCAGGGACACGTTCGCGGCTTCGCCGAGCTCATGACCGAGCGGCGCGGACACGAACTCCCCGAGTGGATGAGCGACGTCGATGCCACCGGATCACCGGCCCTGCAGTCCTTCACCACCGGCCTGCGCCGTGACCTCGATGCTGTCACCGCCGGACTAACCCTCGAACACAACTCCGGGCCGGTCGAAGGGCACGTGAACAGAATCAAAATGCTCAAGCGGCAGATGTACGGGCGAGCCAACCTCGACCTGCTGCGCAAGCGCGTCATCCACCTCGAATAACGAAGCGTGGCAGTGACTTCACGGAAAGTGCGCCAGATCCAATTACGCGACGGTCGACAGCACCGCCCGTATCAAAGCGGCATTCGAGATAGACCACACCCGGCGAGAGACGACGGTGCGGTTGCGGACTCGCACATCACCCGAGGGCCTACGCTCTGCCGTGTGCCCCAAGACGCCGGGACAGTAACTACCGAAACAGCTGAATGGATAGCGACGACATCGGTCAGCATCGAAGGACGTCGATACTCTCGACGCGAGCACCTCACCGCGCCCTTCTTATCCCTGACATTCTGTCCGCGACAAAAACACAAAAGTGCCCTGCCGATCGGATACGGCAGGGCACTCGAGCAGTGTCGTCCAGTTATCGCCACCCGAAGACGGCCACGCATTCTCCCTATTTCCTCATTGTCGATCGCACTGACTCGACCTCCCTAGATTTGGCCCATCACGAGTGCTCCAACCACGGTGGACGAAGACGGCGCGAAGCAGTGAGCCGATGCTACTGCAGAGAGCTAGTTGTCAGTGAGCAGCGACGTACTCGTCGACGAGGGATTGAGGCAGACGTCCTCGGGCGGGAACCTCGAAACCTTCTTCAACCGCCCACTCTCGAATCTCCTTGGAGCTCGGAGAATTCGGATCGGATGACCGAGCCGTTCCGGCTCGCTTCTTGCGTCCTCCGACGCGGGTCGCACGCTCGACGTAGTGAGGTTTTCTCACCAGAGAGTCACCGACGACAGCAAAGACATCCGAACGGTGTGGCGTGAAAAGAGGACGTGGGGTCCTGCCTGGTAGGGATTGTTTCGAGCAAGAAGCAACCCGGAGCAGGACCCCACGTGATTACCTATCGTGCCACGCTCGACGTGCCCGAGCACACCCTGACCTTCGTCGCCCGTATCCTCGCTGCCCACCGCCGCAGGACCGATCGCCGGCCGTGGCAGCGGGCCGCGACCGTCTACGTCCAGGCTCTGATGGTGCTGCGGTGGTTTCGCGACGGCACCGCTGTCGCCACCCTGGCGCGCGATGCCCGCATCTCGCAGGCCACCGCCTACCGGTATCTCCATGAAGGTATCGACGTGATCGCTGCGCACGCCCCGGACCTGCACGACGTGCTCGAACGTGGGATCGAGTCCGGCTGGGAGCATGTCTGTCTCGACGGCACCCTCATCGCCTCGACTCGCTGCCGGGAGCGTTCCGAGTCCGGGCACGACGTGTGGTACTCGGGTAAACATCGCCGCCATGGCGGCAACGTCCAGGTCCTGACCGATCCGACCGGCTACCCGATCTGGGTGTCCGAGGTTGCCCCCGGTTCGGTGCACGACCTCACCGCTGCTCGTCGGGGCGGGATCCTCGGCGCCCTCTACCACGCTGCCGCCGGCGGGATGCCCACCCTCGCCGACAAGGGGTACACCGGTGCCGGGATCGGTGTCCACGTCCCGACGAAAGGCCATGGTCTCGATGCCGGCGCCCGTTGCCGCAACACGGTGTTGTCTGCGATGCGTGCTCCGGCCGAACGCGCGAACGCGCTGCTGAAGACCCGGTGGAAGGCGCTGCAGCGAATCAGTCTGTGTCCGTGGAGGATCGGCTCGATCGCTGCTGCGGCTCTCGTTCTTCTTCACCTGCAAGCACCGGCCTGGTGAGAAAACCTCAGTAGTCGATCTTCTTCCGGAAGTCGCGAGCGTTCTTCTTGTTCAGGTCGATGGTGTACTCCACCCCATCGACAGCGAAACTGATGGTTTCTCCGTCATCGTCCAACGCAGTTCCATCGATGTCGTCGAAAGTCTCAACGATTGTTCTACGCGCCACAGGTTGATCTCCTCTTCGAATGCATCCGGCCGGAGTCTAAGTAGCCTCTTGTCACCAAAGCCAAACCAACTCCGAAACCCACATCATTGACATGAACAACTCTACTCAGAAATTATCGCACGACTGCGACGATCCAGCGCCTCAGAACTCATGGCCGACAAGCCACATAGAGGTCCGTAATCCCATGCCTATCGCGGTTCGTCACCGCATGCGACATCAGACGACCGAGGCCTTTCTGTTTATGCAGCCCGTCACACGCCACCTCGGCCCGTGAGAGCACTGATCCCTCCCGGCGTTTCCGGAGAGCTCATGGTGTGAGCGCTTCCTCCGGATTGAGGGTGCGCATGCGATCGTAGTGGAGTTGCTCTGCCCGGTCGGGGGTGAGGTCGTGGCAGTAGCTGTGTGGTCGTTCTCGGTTGTAGAACGCCACCCATTCGGCGGTGCCCAGCGACAACTCAGTGGCTCCATGGAACAGGGGCTGGTTGTCGACCAGTTCGTTCTTGTAGTCCGAGTTCACCGATTCGGCCAGGGCATTGTCGAAACTGTCCCCGACGGTGCCGATAGAGGCCGCGATCCCTTCCTCGGCCAATCGCTGCCCGAACACGATGGCAGTATACTGCGATCCGGCGTCGCTATGATGGACGAGTTTGCTCAAATCGACTACCCCGCAACGTTTTCTGTTGTCGATCGCATTGTTGATCGCATCGGTCACCAAGTTCACCGTCATCTCCGTGGCCACCTTCCAGCCGACGATCTTGCGGGCGAACACGTCAGTCACGAAGGCTGTGTACGCCCAACCGGATTCGGTGCGGCAGTAGGTGAAATCGGCCACCCACAGGCGGTTGGGTGCCGCGGCATAAAACTGCCGGTCGACCAGATCCGTCGGCCGCTTGGCCGCCGCGTCAGGGATGGTCGTGCGCACCCGTTTCTTCTTGATCGCGCCGTGCCATCCCATCTCCCGCATGACCCGTTCAACCGTGCAACGGGCGACATCTAATCCGTTGCTGCGCAGCATTATCCATGTCTTTCGTGAGCCCAGAACGCGGGTCAGGGGTTTGTTCTTGCGGAGCATGAAGATCGCATCGATGACCTGCGCGTCAGCGAGCATACGGGCGCTCGGCCCGCGGTTGATGTGGTCGTAGTATGTGGACGGGGCGATGCGCCAGCCGTGCTCAGAGAGCACGGCGCACATCGAATCGACACCCCAGATAAGACCATCCGCACCCACCCGATGTCCCTGGTGGGTGCGGATGAAGTCCACAATTACCGGTGTGGCCGGTCGATTTCGGCCGCGAAGAAAACCGACGCCGCTTTCAGGATGCCGTTGGCCCGTTTGAGTTCGGCGACCTCCTGTTTGAGCCTGCGGATCTCCTCGTTGTCGGCCCTCGAGGCGCCTTCCGCATCAGCGGCCGGGGCCTTACGAACCCACTGACGGACAGTCTCCGCCGAGGTCACCCCCAACAGATCTGCGGTCTTGCGCATCGCCGGCCACTCCGCCGACCCGTGGGCCACCAACTGGGCCACCATGTCCACGGCGTCTCGCTTCAACTCAGCCGAGTACCGCTTCGATCCTGCTGCCATAGGTTTCATCCTCCCTTGAGAGGAGCCCTCCGGAAATCCCGGGAGGGATCACACCGTGATCCGCAAAATAGTTGAGTAGACGCGACCACACAAAACAGCGGCAGCGGTCCGGATCGCGTCCTTCGCGTACTCCGCGCCCATCAGGTCCATGCCCTGCGCCCGAGATGCCATATGGGCGATCGCATCGACCCTCAATTCCTACAGCCACGTTCGCCGCTCGGGAACCCCGCGAATCAGCAAGCACGACACCAGACTTCGAAACAAAGGTACGTCTTGTAAACCCTCTGGCATCGCATCGGCCACGAAAGTGTTCGATTGGACACCACCGCAGTAACCATCGCGGCCGGCCGGAACGAATCCGCAATTCGGTTCGCGCAGCGGCCCATCGGTGTCGTTCGCACCACCGCCAGAGCGAGCGATCCGAAGCAACCAACAAGCTTCGACGTAGTTTCACGTCCCCACGACAGGATTTCAACGACCGACGCGTAGGGATTCTGAACACAAACGTTCTCACTTGATCGGACCGCCGGAAATATGGGACTGCTGCACGGATAGGTGACATCTGAACTGTGGTGCCGTGAGGCACTGCTGGAAGGATGGACCCCGTGCCCAAGCCCTATCCGAAAGAGTTCCGCGACGACGTCGTCCGCGTGGCCCGCAACCGCGAACCAGGTCAGCACCTGCGGCAGATCGCCGCCGACTTCGGCATCAGCGAATCCTGCCTGACCAACTGGCTCAGGAATGCCGACGTCGAGGACGGCACCAAGCCAGGGACGACGAACGAGGAGTCCAGAGAGAACCGCGAGCTGAGAAAGCGGATCCGGTTGCTTGAGCAGGAGAACGAAGTGCTGCGGCGGGCCGCGGCGTATCTATCACAGGCGAATCTTCCGGGAAAATGATGTACCCGCTCGTCCGCGAGCTGGCCGCCGGCGGGATTCCCGTCGCGGTGACGTGCCGGGTTCTGGGGATCGCGCGCCAGCCGTACTACCGGTGGCTCGCCGACCCGGTCACCGACGCCGAACTCGAGGAGGCGTACCGGGCGAACGCCCTGTTCGACGCCCACCGCGAGGACCCGGAGTTCGGCTACCGGTTCCTCGCCGACGAAGCCCGCGATGCGGGCGAGTCGATGTCGGACCGCACGGCGTGGCGGATCTGTTCGACCAACAGGTGGTGGAGTGTGTTCGGCAAGAAACGTGGCTCGAAGAAGGGCCGCTCCGGGCCGCCGGTGCACGATGATCTCGTCGGCCGCGTCTTCACCGCGGATGCTCCAAACACTTTGTGGCTCACCGATATCACCGAACACAGAACCGAGGAAGGCAAGCTCTACCTGTGTGCGGTCAAGGACGTGTACTCGAACCGGATCGTCGGCTACTCGATCAGCGATCGGATGAAATCCCGTCTGGCTGTCACGGCCCTCGAATCGGCAGTGGCACGGCGGGACTCGGTTGCCGGATGTGTGGTTCATTCCGACCGTGGATCGCAATTTCGCAGCCGGAAATTTGTCCGCGCCCTCGCCCGCCACGACCTGGTCGGATCGATGGGTCGGGTGGGTGCGGCCGGCGACAATGCCGCGATGGAATCGTTCTTTGCGCTGCTCCAGAAGAACGTCCTCGACCGGCAGAGATGGGCCACACGCGAGCAGTTGCGCATCGCGATCGTGACTTGGATCGAGCGGACCTATCACCGCCGGCGACGTCAGCTCCGGCTCGGCAGATTGACGCCTGTCGAGTTCGAGACCATCATGACCACACCAGCCACACAGGCTGCGTGACCGAATCTGTCACCGGATCGTGCAGCAGTCCCTATGACCCCGTGAGCCGATCACGGTTCGAGCCGGACTCCCCGTCAATTAGCTCAGCACCGGCCACGACCTGATGCCTGGACCAACACAGTGAAGAAACCGGCAACAGTAGGTGCGGCCTACGAAAGCCAGCCATCTCACATCACGATCGCGCACGACTACTGACGCCACACTCCACAAGGGACCGCAGACACTGCAGCGAAGGCCCAATAGAACCCGAACCCTTGCCCCGACAGTAGCGACGGGTTGATCGAGCCCTTCCTCATCATTGGGCGACAAGAACTGTCTACGGCTCGTCCTTCCAGCAAGACCAGCCTTGGCACGGGTCCCGCATCGCGAAGACCCGAACGCGGACCGCGGACTGCACCGATCCGCAGCTGCGTTCACCAGGCCACTCCCCCACTCGAGTCGACACCGACCCACTCGAAGCTGACTCCGCCCAGTTAGGTGCTCATCCCGGACAGGTTCCCTGAATTCAAGCTGCCGCACGACGAACGTCAACTCTCCTGCACGCGTGAGGCACCTCCGGGCGACCCTGTCGGCGACGCACGAACCACTAGTACACCCGACTCGCAGACACCCTGAATCGCCCCGAGATCCGTGTCCGCTCTCCCGCGCGACACCAGCAACTCGAGGTCACCCACTGCGATCGTGCGCGCAGCGCAGGCGTCACGCCGGACCCTGTCCCCTACTCCGTACGGATGAAGTACGCTCCATCCGCCACCGCCCAGCGACTCATCGAAGCCAAGGCACTACCCTCGGACTCCTCGACCCCCGGACTTCTCGACCCCCGGACTCCTCGACGCAGTTTCACCCGAGCACGGCGCGCAGAGACCTACTCCCTCGGAGAGTCCAAGGAGCCCATCTCTGCCGACATCCACCGCGCGGAGGGACGTGTTCTCCTCCACGACGTGCTCGTCGGCGACTTCGTCTACGGCCACACCTGTACACACGCTCCGCCCTGGATCATCCACGCCACTCCTGTGCGATTCGAGGACGTCGAGAGCGGTCCGATCGCGTGCTTCGGCCGTCTCACTGTCAGCTAGTAACGTGCGCCGCCGGTTCGCCTACGACCTGCGCGGCGCCCGCCCTCGAGTGCGCACCGCGCCCGATGTCGCTGCAAGATGGCTCACGGCACGCCGGGTACGGTAGGCACTGATCTTTCACTCCCTCCCCCTGATTTCACCGGTCTCCGCGAAATCGGGGATGTGAGGGCACGATTCGTAATTACAGTCCGTCAATGCGTCTGCCCGACTCTCGCATACCATCGACCCGTGAAAATAAATTCGAGCCGGTGCGCGACATGAGAGGGATCATGTGATGAAATTACTGCCAGGAATATAAACCGACGGGAGGAGATCGAACCGTACCCATCGCACACAACTACATGACGCTTGGACAGCACATGACAAAGCCCCCTTGCGGAGGCTCGTCATTCGGTCGAACTTTGCCGAGATCGACCGGAACTCCGAACACCTAACGGCGTTAGTTTTCACCCTCACCGTCAGGTGTCCTTTTGGGGACGAAGTTGCCGCTTCGACTCCATTTTGTGCTTTCACCAGGGATTTCCTTGCCGAGATCCCCGATTCCCCGAAGGGACTTACCGTGCCTGGTACGTCTCAGGGTACCCCATGCCCTGAACAGCAAACAACCTTTTCGACGACCTCCGATGAGCAGATCACACGCCCAGAGGACGAATTCGCCGTTTCCCCTGTCGCCAATTTCGGCGATATTCAATATTCCGACGCCGTATCTCGGGCTAAAGAAAATATCGAACGCGTCGAAAAAATGAATGAGGAAAGCGATCAGCGCGGCCGCACGTGGTCAATTCCCGTCTCGCCGCAATTGCAGGCCAAAACCCCAATATGGTCAGGTCGCACACAATGGCAACGCCAAGTCCGCGAGATTCTCAACCGCGAAGAGGGCAGAAATCTCTGCCGGCGCCATCACGCCGACCCCGAACGTGTCTTTGCCGTCGCGGTGAGCATGGCATCGTTCGCGGATCAGCGGACAGGCCGACGCGTCACAGCGTCCCGCGAAGTACTCGCAGAACGCGCAGGGGTGTCTGTCACTGTTCTCAAGCGCGCTCGACGAGTGCTGGTCGAGTTCGGGTTGGCCCGCGAGATGGTCCGAGGACGTTTCCTACGTACACTCGAACAGTGGGCAGCTGAAGCGCATCATGGACGTAAACAGATCAAGGCCACCAGCGTCTGGGCTCTGCTCTCCCCCAGATCAGTCGTCCTTCGGACCACCCGCGACCGCCTGCCCCAGGCGACGTCTCCCGCGCAGCGCTGGACCAGGACGCCCGCGGCAACCAACGAACCGCGGCGGCCGCGTTATCCCCAGAGCCGGGACCGTGGCCCCCAATCTGTTGCTCTATCTTTTAGTACTTGTACTTCTGTTAAGAAGTACAAGACAACGCGCGCGAGCGCGCGCTGGCAGGATGACTCTCAAGAACAGCCCCGAGAGCCGCGCCCAATCAGCCTCCAGAAGGCTGCTGCGGGATTAATTGCGCATGCTCCATGTCTGGACACCGGCGAGCATATCGGGTCCGTCTGTGAGGCTCTCAGAGACCATTACGTCGATCCGGAGCGTTGGAGTGGTCGCGATATCGCCGTTGCGCTCACTGAAGACACTCGGCGACGTGGTTGGATGTGGCCTACGCGAGGTTCGCTAAAGCATCCTGTCCGATACCTTCGATGGAGACTCTCCGCGATCGACTGGTCACTCCCCTCCCCCACCGAGCGTGCCGAGGCCGCGAAACGACGTCGCGATGCCGAACGTCATGCAGCTGCACTCGCGATGGTGGAACGAGCGCAAGAGACTGCATCGGAAAGCGTTCGGCGTACCGCGATGGCGCGGATCCGCAGCGTGTTGCAAGAGAAACGCGCTTAGGACGCCCGGAATGTGTTGACTGACGGCACGCTCGAGTGTCGCCACCAGCAGGTAAGTTTGACGAACCCAGACCTCATCCTTGAGCGGTGTGTCGGCCCAGCGATGAGTGCGTGCCCATGGTTTACCGCGGTAAACCATGAGATTTCCCTGTGCGGCGGAGTGGGCTATTGCCAAGGTGCGTCTTCGCGTAGGAGTTGACTCCGCGGTTTACCGCGGTAAACCCGACCTCTCCACCCCCTCATCTGATCTCCAGTGATCTCGTCCTGTTCTCCGTGGCGGTGATGGCTATCACTTCCGAGCCCGCTATGGGCTCCTAGGCTGTGCTATCGCGGTCAGGCGGCAAGGTGGTTCAAAAGCACGTCTCGGACGAGCCCAAACCACCTTAGGTGTGTCTTCGGTTTACCGCGGTAAACGACAGGCTCGACGACCACCGGCTTACCTCTGAGTTGCTCGACGGCGGGATACCCTGCCTCCGCTTAATTGGTTTACCGCGGTAAACCACGGGCAAGAAGCGAATCCTCTCGCCGGCTATTCACCGACCATGGCAGTTGCTCGACCGTCTGCGCCCTTCGATCGGTTGCGCTTCGCATCAACGATCTTCTTGCAGCGGCCCGCTGTTTACCGCGGTAAACAGCAAGTCCGTGTCCAGTCGACGTCCACCCCTGAACCGTTCCTGGTTTACCGCGGTAAACCAGGAACAGAATCTCCTGAGCGAGAGCGCCAGGATGCGAGCTTGATCAATGTTGTCGCGGTACTGGTTTACCGCGGTAAACCAGTACCGCGGAAGACAGTCCTGCTCCGCTGTTCGCATCTCGGCTTGTTCAGTGCATTGCCCCTTCCTTGCCGGTTGCACCCAGACCGCTAAGAGACATCGCATCTCGGACAGGTCACTGACATCGAGGGTATGTTCCGTCGAGACGAGTAATCTTCGGTCCCGAATAACTCGCCTTGGCGGTTTACCGCGGTAAACCGCCAAGGCGAGTTGGATTCTGCTAGCGCACTAGAGCTGGAGAAGGACACGATCAGATAGTCCGGGGCCAGTGCGGTTTACCGCGGTAAACCGCACTGGCTATAGGGGTTCTGACATAGAGCGTCTCGGTATCTATAGTGAGATCCACTCTCGCCGGCACGAATCGGAGCCTCGGTTGTAGGAGTGAGCTACGCGGAGGACCGACCACAGGTCCGCGTTGTTTACCGCGGTAAACAACACCAGTGCACGGTGGGAGAGGCGAATCGAACACGAGACGCACGTTCGGTGCATTCTGTCTCACCTCCCGTCAACCGTGACTCTGCTGCAACAGGTTGCCCCGAAACCCGTTCAGGCGGGGGAGTGGGGCAGGGATTCGTTTACCGCGGTAAACCCGCATAGATCGACCCACGCCTCATGATCTCGCGGACGGATATCGGCGGATAACGGAAAGGCGGATTGAGCGGCACACATTCGTCACTGGAGGACATAGGCTGGGCTGGTTTACCGCGGTAAACCCCTTGCGGATGTTGTCTGTCCAGAGGTGAAGCGCATCTGATGCGGGCCGCGACGAGCTCCCAACGCAAGCTAGAGGCGACCTTTGCGACTGCCTCGTTTACCGCGGTAAACGAGGCAGTCGCATCGAGACACGACATGCGACGACACTCCGCGGATGCACTCACGCAGTCCAGTTTTGTAGGGATGGGTTGCTAGGAGTGGTGGTCGGGGAGGATTGAGAAACCAACGCCACTGTAGTTAGATCCGTGCCACCGGGCATCGGCCAAGGTTCGGTTGTTCCTTGGTTGTGAGGAGCCGGGGAGGTCACGCGTTCGGCTGTTCGAGCCCTGAGTCGACCCGTGTATGAACGAGCAGCGCAGGTGACACATCGGTTGCGTGCTCAAGACAACGGCATGGAAATGAGGATCTTCCTGATAATATCCGTCGATGGACGGAGCGCCGAGGCCAAAACCTACGGCAGTTTACCGCGGTAAACTGCCGCTTCGGCAAACGGTATCGGGCGACCATTGAAGCGGAATGCGCCGATCGGCGACGGCGCAAGGAGCGCCGGGATACTGTCCTCCTTCAGCGAGTTCCACCAGGGCAGTGTTGCGTATAGCGCCGAAAAGCATCGTGCACGCTTTGTCGCGCATGACGGTCGGCGTGATAATTCATCGTCACTGTGACGAAATGGAATCAGGGTAGAGGTAACCCTCGAACGGTAGAATCAACACCGCGTTCCGCCTCATGCATGATGCCTTCGCAACGGTGCCGGTGACACGCCGAAGCGATCAAAGTTTTTCGGCCCAGAACCGAGGCGGACTCGAGTCGGGGGAGTGCCCTTGTGTACCCTTCGACCTCGACCCGGCCGCGTTTCCATCCACGCGTCGACAGTCTCAGGGAGCCAACCGAACCGGGGCCCGATCGACGCATCGGCTTGCGGCAGAACGCCTTTCCGTAGATAGCCTTTGGCGGTGTTGTAGGTGATGCCGACACGGTCGGCAACTTCGTGCAAAGTCAGGTAGCGAAGCACATCTGCGATGATACGGCGAAAGCTTGTTCGGTAGACCCGTAAGGGTCTATTGTACGAGTTGCGCGCCTCATGAAACTGCATCGGAACCGTTACAGTGGTGCAGGCGCAATCGTCATCTCCGCCAAACGATGACGACGCGAGTCCGAAGTAGCCCCACCCTGGGGTGAAGCATACGGAGGTAACCTGTGGCTGTTCATGTCATGCTCAACCAAAAAGGTGGCGTCGGAAAATCGACGCTCACCATGAACCTCGCCGCCGTCAAAGCGGATGTCCTCACCGCAGGTGACGACGACGATGTTCAGTCCCCGGTCGCCGCGATCTCGGTCGACCCCCAGGGCTCCGCAGTCTGGTGGGCTTCGCGCGTCGAGGAGTTGCCGTTTCTGATCGATCAGGTCCACGACAACCTCGACGTGCTACGTAATCTCGACAAGCTGCCCGGCATCAAGCACGTCTACGTCGACACCCCGGGCTGGATCGACCTGTCCGGCGCCGACGACGGCACCGATGTGCTCGGCACCGGCAGTTCCGCCGACGCCCTGCGCGCCGTGCTCGAGGTCGCCGATCTCGTCATCGTTCCGATCGAACCCGAACCGCTGTGCTTCGATCCCACCGCGCGCACCATCAAGCAGGTCATCGAACCGCTCGGCAAGAAATTCATTGTTGTGGTGAACAATTGGGATCCCCGCGACGGCAAGGTCGACCTCGAGCAGACCCGCGAGTTCGTCCAGGCCAACGGCTGGCCGCTGGCGCGAACGGTGGTGCGGCACTACAAGGTCCACACCCGCGCCGCTGCCGAAGGCCGTGTGGTCACCGAGTACGAAGCCAACCGCGTCTCGTTGCAGGCGCGGGAGGATTTCTACAAGCTCAGCCTTGAGCTCGCGGACGGTGGTCGCTGATGCCGCCCAAGGGTGGGCGCGCGAACTTCGCCTCCCTCGTCGGAGCAGTCGGCGACAATTCTCCGGTCGACCGCAAGCGTACCCCCACACCCACGAAGACGAAGACGACGATCGAGCCGCTCGAAGGCCAACTGCTCGCCGATGTTCCGGTCGATCAGCTCATCGCCAACCCCCGCAACCCGCGCGACGAACTCGGTGATCTGTCGGATCTGGCCACGATCGCCGACCGGCAGCTGCAACCCGGCACCGTCGTCAGCCGCACAGCCTGGCTGAAACTGTGGCCCGAAGACGAAGACGACCTCGGTGCAGCGCAGTACATCGTTGTCAACGGCAACCGCCGGCTCGCCGCCGCCCAGAAATACGGCCGCCCCGGCCTCGATGTGGTGCTACGCGACAGCATCGCCGTCGACAAGGGCGAAATCCTGTGGGCGGCAACGAGTGAGAACATCGACCGCCGCGACTTCGACGTCCTCGAAGAAGCCAAGGCCGTCGAGTTGATGGTCTCCGAGTTCGGGAGCGCAGACGCGGCAGCGAAGAAACTCGGCCGGTCCAAAGGCTGGGTGTCCCAACGCCGCGCTCTGCTCAAACTCGCCCCCGAGCTGCAAGCAGCCCTGCGTGCAGGTGATCTCGCTGTGCGCCAGGCCCGCTCGTTAGCCCGGGTTCCGCTCGAGGAGCAGGTCGCGGCGTGGGAAGCGGCCCAGAATCCGGAGCCGGAAGCCGACGCAGAGACTGCGGAGCCCGACGCGCCGCAGCCGAAAGAGCCTGCGAGCAAGCTCGAGCCGGTGGACAAGGTGGCTCAGGCGCTCAAGCGTCTGGGGGCGGATCCGGATGTGCTGGCCGCGGCGGTGCGGAAGCACTTCACCGACGACGAGCGCCGCAAGCTCATCGATGCACTCGAGCTCCGGTAACCGCGACTCGGAGACAGGTTCGGTGGATCGCAGAAGGACTGCAGTGGTGAGCCGATGAGCGGAATCGACGACCAGATCGCCCTTTTCGACCTCGACCCCGAACCTGAAAAGCCGCTGAACGGTTCGGTCGCACCCGAAGACACAGCGACCGAGGCACCACCGCCACCAGCAAAGGACGACCTGCAGTCGGCCGATGCAGAAACCGCCCCACCCGACCCCGTTGACGTTGCCGACATCGATGAGGTGGAGAAGCCGGCGACCGAGGTCCGCCCGTGGGAATCCCTGCCTGTGACCGAGGACGCGGACGGTCACGCGATCATTGTCACCGCCGCAGCGACGTACACACCCTCGGGCGTTCGGCTGACCGGGCCGGTCGACTCGATCGAGAAGCTGGACAAGCTGCTGCACTGGGCAGCGCTGACCCCCCACGGACTCACCGCCCAGGTGTGGTTCGTCGGTATCGACTCCTGCGCCCAGCTCGGATGGACCATCGATCCCGGCAGCGAAGACGACGTCGACGACCTCGAACAACTCCGTCAACGCGCAGCGACCGAACTGACCCACGCCATCGCCGCAACCCTGCCGCCTCTGATTGCTGCAGGATGGGAACTCCGCGGCGACCCCGGCTACGTCATCCACCTCATCCGCAAGGTCGGCAAGGCCACCCAGATGGTCGACCTCGTCCTCGAGCCCTACGTATGGACGTATTGGAACAAGGACTTCGGTTGGGGAAACCGTGTCGGAGACATGGGCATCCTCGGCAATCCCGCCGCTGGCACCTATCTCCCTGACGACGACCTTCCCGCCGCCCGCGAACTCGGCCGCCGCCTCGCCTGGTCCATCAAACACCTCGACACCCTGCCCGGACCGACTCCCGCCCGCACCGGCGCTGCAGTCCTGGACAAGATCCGCCGCGAACGCCTCCGCACCGGCAAGGGCATCGTCGTCACCGCCGGCGGCCCGATCCCACCGATCGACGGAGCCCCACGCGGAGACTTCGAACCCCCCGCCGGCTGGTCCCGCATCCCGGATACCGACGATCTCGACGGTGCCACCTCACTGGTCACCATCGACCAGCGCGCCGCCTACCTCGCCTCCGCAGGAATGTTGTCCTTCGGCTACGGCCGAATCCGCAACCTCCTAGGTGCCGACGCCGCGGCCGCGGCAGCAGTCGACAAGCCGGCATTCGGAATCTGGCGCGTGACTCTGCCCGCCGCCGCGCAGTACGCGCTGCCGGAAAAACTGCCGCTGCCGCACCCGGCGATGCTCGACGACCAACCCGTACGAACATGGATCACCACCGTCAGCCTCGACGGATTGTGCGCACCCATCGCAGACGGCGGGATGGGCCTGGACGTCGATGACCTCGACATCACCGAGGCCTGGGTCTACGAAGAACAAGGCCGCGCCCTCGACAAGTGGGCCAAAGTGCTGCGCGAGGCCCGCGCTGTCACGGCCGAGACCGGCGATGTAGCGATGAAACGGTTCCTCGGCGCCTGCTACAAGGGCTACGTCGGCCGGATGGTAAACCCCGACATGTGGACCGCCACCCGCATGCAGCACCACCACCAGCCCCTGTGGCGTGCGGCGATCATGGCGCACTGCCGCTGGCGTGGACGCCGAGTGGCGATGCGCATCGCCCGTGAAACCGGACGCTGGCCGATCCGCACCATGACCGACTCCTGGGTGTATCTAGTGGGGGAGGAGCAGGATCTCGCCGACGACAGCGACGCGCTCGGCAAGATGACCTTGGAGAAGCAAGTAGCGCTGACCGACGAGATGCTCCTGGCGTTCGCGGCCGCAGAGACCACCCATGACGTTCGTCTCGCGATCGCCGCAGCCTACGGTTCACCGGACCAGGAGGACTAGGTGGCACTGCACCTACCGAAGCCGCGGTCGAAATCCGTCCCGCAGAAAACCGTCGGCCTCGACGGTATGAACGTCACTGTTGCGGCTGCGGCAGCCGAGGGAGTCGCCAAAGCACAACAAACAAGTAGGGGGCTGGCCGGATTGACCTCGAGGGTCTCGGTCAGACAGCTCCGGACCGAGATCGGGAACGACGGTTTGCGGCAGGCCGCCATCGATGCCGGCCGTACACCGCCGTCGGACCGGACTCTGCGCCGCTGGGCGCAGCAAGGACGCATCCCCCATGCCGAGGTGGTCGAGTTGGCCCAACGTCGCGCCGCCATCGCACGGCTCGGGGGAGTGAACGAGGTAGCCAAGAAGATCGGCCGCAGCCCGTCCTCGGTACGCAAGTACATCTCCGGAAAGACCAACGAGCTGCGCAACGATGCACGGTCGAAACTCAAGGATGTCAAGGCCAAGGACATCATGGGCAAGGCCGGGGTTCTCAACCCCGACGGCACACCGAAGATCGCCACCATCCGGGTCACCGGACGCGTGCACGTCCGCAACGGCGATGAATCCGGCTACGATTACCGCACCCGCACACTGGATTTCGGTAACTCCGATATCCCCTTCAGTGCCGCAGAATCGCAAGCGTTGGCTGCAGCGCTGGCCAACGACGACCAAGCCCGAGTCGTTGCTATCCTCGAACGCCACGCGACGATCGACTATCCCGAGAACAAGGGATTCGATGTCTACAGCGATCAGTTCGGCTTCCACTTCGACGCCATCGACAAGATCGACGTCACCTGGCACTGAGGCAAGGTCACCGAGGGCCGCTTCCGCTATGCGGGGCGGCCCCTCCACGGTTCGGCGCGTGTCTTTGAGGCCGGTCATGTGCGCGGTTCAAGCAGCGAAAAGCGGGTCCGAGAAGTAGTTCACCCCGTTGGGAAAAACCCCGGTTGTGGGTGAACGTATGCAGGCACATCCCCATTCGGTCATCAGAGGTACCCATGCCTGTCAGACATTCGAGGTCCCGCCGCACTGTTGCGCTGGTTGCCACCGCGACCGTCGCGAGCGGAAGCGCGCTACTCACTGCACCTGTGATCGCGCATGCGGCTCCGACCAAGTGCGCGGCGACGTTCAACCTCTTCATTCCCGGCACCTGGGAGACCGACGAAAACGCAGACCCCAGTCAGCCGGTGGGCATGCTCAAGCCGATCGCCGACGCGCTTGAGAACACCCACGGCAGTGCCGTCGAGGTCTACACGTTGCCGTACATGGCCAGAGCCTTCGACAACGGCCACACCTACGCCGACAGCAAGGCCGACGCGGTGTCGAAGGCCAAGCAGGTCCTCGCAGACGTCGCGAACTCGTGCCCCCGAACCAAGTTCACGATGATCGGCTACTCGCAGGGCGCCGATGCCGCCGGCGACATCGCTTCCGACATCGGCAATGGTAGAGGGCCCGTCGACGCCAGCCGTGTACTCGCAGTCGGTCTGTTGGCAGATCCTGGGGCAGGAACGAAAGGGTCAGCGACCGTGGGCCCGCGCACGTCCGGGCAAGGCATCGCTGATCCGCGACCCCAGGGAATGGGGGCCCTGTCCGGCCGCGTCGCCTCGATCTGCGACCCGGGGGATCTGTACTGCTCGATCGAGAAGGGATCGAGCCCGTTGCTCGGCTCACTGGGGTCGATCCTGAGCAAGAGCTCGAGCGTCGGTGCTGTCCCCACTGCGGAATCTGGGGTCCACACGCAGCTCGCCGCGGCCCTGACCTCCGACTTCTCTGATGCGGATCTGCCGGCCCTGGGGACCGAGGTGGCCACTGTTGGGCAGCAGCTGACGGCACCGACTGTCGATATCGACCAGGTGGCCGACACCGCCCGATCCATCGCGAAGACCCTCGCTCCGCTGACCGATCTCCTCAGTTCCGGTGCAGCGAACCCCGCGGCGAACGGCCAGCTCCTCGCCGCGCCGGTCGGGACCGCCGAGCACACTGCTGGTGAAGTCCTCACCCGCGCGGGGCAATCCGACCTCAAAAGTGCCTTCAACGCGGCCCTCGAGATCGCGGACACCGCGAGTACCCTTGCCGGGGGCGCCTCCGCCAGCCTCCCGTCCTCTGCGCCCGAGATCCAGACGCTTGCCGACAATGCAAACCTGCTGACCGGCCAGGTCGGACCGCTGGTTTCCACCCCCGCTGAGGCGCTCAGTTCGGCCACCAGTGTGCTGTCGGTGCTCAAACCGACCGTGGTCGTCAACCAGGTTCTTAACGTCGCGACCGGCGTGACTTCCCTGGACCTGCCCGGCATTCTCAACAACCTGACCCTGCTGCCGCAGAAGGTCGCTGCGCTCGACGCGCACGGAGCCCACCAGATCGCAGGCGAGCTGAACAACCAATTCTCGCCGTTGGTGACGATGGCCGCGGAGGTCGACATGCGATGGGTCTCGCACATCCTTGCGGTCATCCCGGACCCATCCGGCGCGACGCAGATCGCTGCCCTCGTGGCGTCGATCTTGTCGAACGTCGATGTGATCAGGCTGGCCAACATCGTCGGCCAGATTCAGGAGATCGCCTGGGCAGCTCTCGAAAAGCTCTTCCCGCCGCCGGGGATCGCGCCTGATCCAATC
The DNA here is from genome assembly GCF_019317345.1 of Rhodococcus sp. LW-XY12. Classification (NCBI taxonomy): domain Bacteria; kingdom Bacillati; phylum Actinomycetota; class Actinomycetes; order Mycobacteriales; family Nocardiaceae; genus Rhodococcus; species Rhodococcus sp. LW-XY12. The sequence goes on along the minus strand of NZ_CP079226.1, from coordinate 190,434 downwards.
GGTGCGGGGGCTGCCATGACCGGCCTGCTGCCGGTGGGGCTGGATCTGGCATCGGTTGCGGTTGACATGCTCTCGGGTAAGGCCACCAAGACCCCGCCGGAGCTGCTGGGCAAGCAGACGAACGCGGTGTCGACGAGTATCACCACCGAGGCCGCGAACCTGGATCTTCCGCAGCTGTCGGACTCTGTGGTCACGCTCTCGCAATCCCCGGGTGCTCAGGATCTTGCCGCACTGGTCAGTGAAGGGCTCAGTGCTGCGAGTTTCTTCACCTCCGGTGCTCACACCAACTACAACACTCTCGTGGTCGACAACGCCGGGCGAAATGCCATCCAGTGGCTTTCCGACTGGCTCAATCTTCAGATCGGACGTGCCGTATGAGTTCCCGTGCCCACAATCCGTCTGCCCGCTGGATCTGGTGCGCTCCATGCGCTCACCGGGGATATCTCACCCGTGGTGACGCGCGGGCGGTCCGAAAGCGTCACCGGGGGGAGAAGGGTCTGGCGGTGTTCGCGTGCCCTCACATCGACGGCCTGTTTCACATCGGGCACCGTCCTGACGCGTTGAGTAGCGGGGAAATAGGTCGTGGCCTGCTGCGCACTCAGGCGGTGCGGGCTGCGGCGGCAGAGCGGTGGACGTCGTGAACAAGGCTGTGCTCGTGGTTTGGGGTGCATTCGCTTTCGTCGAGCTCGGCGAGGCGAGAGGTCCGGGGACCAAGGACTCCCCGGGGATACCTGATATGGCTCGGCTTGGCCTACCCGAACAAATGATCTTGGTGATGCACAGTATTCGGCATGGATACCGCGAAGGTGTTGCTCCTCAGTGATGAACAGTGGGGCAGCGAGGTGCTCCTTCCGCATCGTCCGTTCGCGACGAAGCAACTCGAACACGGTCAATACAGGATGAGCCGCGACGACGCCTTGACGATGCGTTACATCCAGCACTCCCCACACGCCTTGCTCGGATCGATCGTCATCGACTGCGACCACCCCGACGCGGCGCTGCGGGCGTTCGAAAAACCCTCGGATCATCCGGCACCGAGCTGGGTGTCCCAGTCCCCGTCCGGTCGCGCGCACCTGGGCTGGTGGCTCGGCGACAACCGCATCTGCCGCACCGATTCGGCGCGCATGATGCCCCTGCGCTTGGCGCATCGCATCGAGCGGGGCCTATGCCTGTCCGTAGGTGGGGATTTCTCCTACGGCGGGCAGCTGACCAAGAATCCGATTCATCCCGACTGGGAAACCCTCTACGGGACCGCCGATCCGTACGCCTTGCGGGACTTGGTCACCATCCACACCCCGCGTCAGGCGCCGCGCCGACCAGACCGCTCTGCCGGGCTGGGCCGCAACGTCACCATGTTCGACACCGCCCGCAAGTGGGCCTATCCGCAGTGGTGGAGCCACCGCAACGACACCCTCAACCAGTGGCTCCAGCTCGTGCTGCAACGCTGCCACGCCGTCAACACCGAGTTCACCGACCCGCTGCCCTTCGTCGAAGTCCGCGCCACCGCGTATTCCATCGGCAAATGGATCTGGCGCAACTTCGACGAGACCACCTTCCGCGCCCGTCAGGCCGTACGAGGCAGCAAAGGCGGCAAGGTCATGACCGAGGCCAAGCGGGAGGCCAACCGTAAACGCGCCACCAAGTTCGATCTGGCCACGGCCTTGGAGTACGCGCTGTGACCGGCGGAGCGAGGGCGAAGCAACGCCGAGCCATCACCGCCAAAGAACTCGCGCAGCGGCTCGGCTCCTCCGAACGCACCGCCCGGCGATTAGTAGCCGAGCCCCGAAAAGACTTCCTCGAACGCGCGCAAGCACGCCGTACACAAGTCGTCGAACTACGTGAACAGGGGATGAAGTACCGCGAGATCGCCGACCAAATGGGTATCTCCACCGGCGCGGTCGGCAGGATCCTGCACGATGCCCGCGAAGCGAAAAGAAAGCACTAGTAAATTGCCGAGTGTTGACACTGATGTCAGCGCTGAGCCAGCACGCCCACGTTGTTCATGAATATATTTCTCGGTTCAGTGATACGACATGTTCCGGTATCATATGGAATATTAGCTGTCATATGGACTATTAGTGCCCATAGTGGTGGGTTAGCGTCCCCGACGGACTGATGGTCGTTGAAGTCGACGCGTCAGAGAACGCAGCGGGAGGGAATATGAGCAACGCCAGAGATCGAGAAGCGCACTATGCGCGGCATTGCTGATGCCGTAAAGGCTGGCGCCTACGAGGTGGTCGATCACTCCGTGGAGGTTCGTCCGGGCTATCGCCCCCGCCGGCCGCGCCGTGGGGACGCGGCCGAAGAAACCTGGCCCCTGGCTGTTCGACTGACCGACGCCGATCGGCAGCGACTGGCGGAGTATGCCGATCGGATGGGCAACCGATGAGCGCGGTCATCCAGGCGGCTATCGACGAGTACCTCGGCAACCACCCAGCCGCCTGAGCTCGCGAATCGAACCTTCACGTGGGTCGTAACCGCGTCACCGGCCGCGCAGCGTGTCGCATGAGCGGATCGTCAAACGCGACACTCGTCGCGCGGCTGAAGACCGCTGCTCTGATTTGTGCATTCGGCTGGATTAGGCGCTGCGAATACCTACATCTAAGCCTGAATCCACCGACTGGCCGTTGATGTAGGCGTTCGGAAGTGCACGGCGGTCCGGTGGTGGCCGAGACCGGGGGGGTATCCGCTGGTCTACCCAGCTTTTCCGGCTCTTCACTATGGATCTCGTGGACCGGTTGGTCTGACTCCTTGATGGGCGTGACGGTCTCGGCTCGGTGGGCGCAGGATGGGTCTGGTGGGCGGGTCTGGCTCACGGCTCTTCTGACGCCACTGCAGGTTGGTGGCTGTCCTGTCTGCGACGTGTCGACCGGCTCGGCTCACTCGTTTGAGTGCAGCCCGGCGGGCCGTCATGTCCTGATAGGAGTCTGGCGAGATCCCCGATAGTGAACTGACTGACGCCCGGCCGGACTGCGCACCCGACAAGATGGAAGGGCGCAGTCCCATGGTGAATCAGGATCACCTCGAGGTCTACGGCGGAATCGATACCCACGCCGACACCCACCACGTCGCAGCGATCGATGCCACCGGACGACGACTGGCAGATGTACAGGTCCCAGCGACCGCGGCCGGCTACCAGGCGGCGTTGCGGTTCCTGCGGTCCTGGCCTGGGCTGGTGAAGGTAGGCATCGAGTGCACCGGCTCGTACGGGGCTGGGGTCAGTCGTGCGATGCAGGTCGCGGGCATCGCGGTCAGTGAGGTCAACCGCCCCAACCGGTTCGATCGCCGGATTCGCGGCAAGAGCGATCCCTTCGACGCCTATTCGGCCGCTGAGGCGGTGCTGTCGGGTCGAGCCAGCGCCGCACCCAAGGGTGGCGATGGGTTGGTGGAGTCGCTCCGGGTGCTGCGCACCTCGAGGTCGTCTGCACTGACCGCCAGGACAGCGACGATCAACCAGATCAAGGGCATGCTGATCACGGCGCCAGAGGAGCTGCGTTCGCGTTACCGGGGCCTGTCGAACACCAAGTTGATCGCTGCGCTGGCGGCGTCACGACCGACACCTGCGCCGGTGACCGCAGCCGAGGCCACGGCCTACAGCCTGCGGCTGCTGGCGCGGCGCTGGCAAGCACTGACCGAGCAGATCGAGGACTTGTCCGGGCACCTGCAACGGCTACTCGAAGACCATGCCCCGGACCTGATGAGCGTCTTCGGCTGCGGCCGAGACACCGTGGCGCAGCTGCTGATCACCGCCGGCGACAACCCTGACAGGCTACGCTCGGAAGCCGCGTTCGCGGCACTGGCCGGAGCCTGTCCGATACCGGCGTCGTCGGGCAAGACCAACCGTCACCGACTCAACCGCGCAGGCGACCGGCAGGCGAACTCAGCGCTCTACCACATCGTGCTCGTGCGGCTGCGCTACGACCAGCAGACCCGTAACTACGCGACACGACGGATCGCGGAAGGCAAGACGAAGATGGAAATCATCCGCTGCCTGAAACGGTATCTCGTTCGGCAGCTCTATCCACTCATCGTCCAGACGCTGCAGCCTCGACGCCAAACGACCGCCGCTTGACAGCAAGTCAATAGGAGTGTCGCAGTTAGCAGTGGCATTGGCGCCGGCTGGATGCGACCCGACGTGATCGACGAGTGCAGGCCCACCGTACCCGGCGGCGTTGGTTCTCCGGGGTACGGAATCCGAACGCGATGCGGCCGACGTGCTTGACGATGCGGTTGTAGCCTTCACTGCGCGCATTCGACAGGCCGGAGGTGATCGCCAGGATCATCGGTTCCTGCCACGCCGAGATGGTCGTCGCCAGCTTGCCGATCTCCGGGACCCGGCATGCCGCGCAGAACGTGTAGAACCGGTGCAGCGCATCTCGGATCTCGTATCGCAGACCACCACGGTCGGTGCAGCGCAACACATCGCGCAGCAGTTCCTTCGCTATCCATGCGGCGGCGATGTCCCCGTGCGGGTCGGCGGAGGTCAGCTTCTCGAACAGTGTCGATCGTTGCTCATCGGTTAGGCGCTCCGCGGCCCGCAGCAGCCGGCGGCGATTAATCCATTCGACATCGCTCTTGCGGCCGCGCCGACCCCGCTCGGCCTGGGTGACCCTGCGCCGGACGGTATCGACCATCTCGTTGGCCTTCTTGACCAGGTGGAACCGGTCCACCACCAGCTGCGCGTGCGGCAGTGCCTCGCGCACCGCCTTCGCATACACCGACGACATATCGATCGCGACATGGGTGATCTGCGCCTTCCATGCCTCGTCGCGGGCGTCGAACCAGTCGATCACCACGGCGGAGGTGCGTCCGTTGACCTGCGCCAGCAACCCTTGATCGCCGGTCAGGTCGACCAGTCCGGTGTCCCACCGGTCCACCCATCTCCGTTCCCCGGTCTCGGGGCAAGTTTCCCATTTCGCCTTCCCGCGTCGGGTCTCATCGATCCCGAGGACGACCACCGGTTCGGGTTCGTCGCCAGGGCGGCGTCGGCGACCACGACGAGGTGGCCGTGGACAGTGTGCCAGGCGCACCCGTAGTCGCCGGCGACCGCGGACACCGACCGGTCCCCGTCGAGGACCGCCTCGACCAGCAGCGCCTTCGCTCGGGGCGTGACCCGTGCCCGGGACGGCACCCCCGGCGTCGACTCGGTGAACACCTTACGGGCACAGGAGGTATTGGTGCACAACCATTTCCGTTTCCGCCACACCAACAGCGGACGGTCGGGTCCGACCTGCACATCCCGCGGTCTGGTGGTGACCCAACCCTTCGAACGCGTGGACTTCTGCCCGCACTGCGGGCAGACCCCGACCCATTCGGGTGCCGTTGCGATCTGCACGATCCGGCTGCCCTCGACCGTGCGCTGCACCGATTCGACGATGACGCCGTCGAGATCGAGCAGCAATGAACTACCGTGGTGCATGCCCGCGTTCCTTGCTGTCCTGGATGCCTGAGAACACCCAGCTCACAAGGGCGCGGGCCCTTTTTCAATCACCGACACGGCAACGGGGTCGATCGGCACCAGCCCCTACCAAGTGCGAAGAGCCGCTTTTCCACTGCGAGCGAGTTCGACCGACGGTGTCGGGGATGGTTGAGGTCAGGCAACCACAGAGGGCCGATAGTCGATCGTGTTGCGCCACAACTGCAACCAGTGTGAGGCGTACGGCCAGTGGCTGGGTAGGTGCAGGATCGGCTTTCGTTGCGGCCGGGCCAGGCGTGCCGGGACGGCGACGATCTTGCGGCGCAGCGTCGCTCCTCGGGCGCGGCCGTATCGACCGCCGGCGAGGACGCCGGTGGCGCGCAGCAGATTGTGGGCGATCGCGGCGCAGAGCACCCAGGCGGAGTTCGCCCCGAACGACCCGGACGGCATGTGGGCGAGCGGACCGTCGATCAGGTCGGCGAACACGGTTTCGATGATCGCGTGTCTGCGGTGGACGAGGTCGGCCTCGGTGGTGGGCAGGGTCGAGTTGGTGAAGAACGGGTGATACCGCCACACCGGGATCAGGGCATCGGGATAGCGGGCGTCCTTGACGCGGCGCACCACCAATCGGGCGGTAGTGCGGTCTTTCGTGTAGGCGAAGGCGGTGTAGGAGATTTCGGCGACCTCGGCGTCGGAGATCCAGGCTCCGGTGTCGGGGTCGCGGACCGCGTTCGGGTATTGCACCGGCGTCCATGCGTTGTCGTCGATCGCGGCGATCGCCTTCTTGATCGCCGGATTCTTCGTCATCACCAGGGAGAACTGGGCGTCGGTGCGCAGGCAGGCGCGCACGACCTTGCGGGTGCCGTAGGCGGAGTCGCCGCGCACCAGGACGCGTCCGGTGGCACCGGCGGCCCGGGCGGTGGCGATCGCTCCGGCCACCATGTGCCCGGCGCCCTTGCCGGATCCGGTCTTGCCCGAGCGCAGTCGCATCCCGGCGATCACCGGGGCACAGTCGTCGGTGCTGAGCACCGCGGCGAGCGGGGACAGACCTTTGCGCAGCACCTGCTTGCCGGCGATCTTGGTGTGTCCGTAGCTCGCGCCCTGCTTGGCGTGGCCGTAGACCGGGCGGAGCAGCGAGTCGATGTCGAGATACACCTGCTTCGTGCCGCCGGGCAGCAGATCGACCCGGTCCGAGAGGGCGGCCAGATGTGTACGCAGCACCGATTCGAGTTGGCGGGCGTGTCCGAAGCTGAACTCGCGCAGCAGGGTTCCGATTGTCGACGGCGCGTACACCCGATCGAACAGGGTGGTCATGCCACCGGAGCGCAGCACATCGACATCATCGATGCTGTCCGCGCCGGCGCACATTCCGGCGATGAGTGTGGTCAGTTTCGGGGCCGGGTTCGCCGCTCCGGATGTGATCTTCGAGGTGGTGATCGTGACCTTCTCGGCCAGCAGATGCGGCAGGCCGGTCTGTTCGGCCAACGTCATCACCGGCACCAGGCCGCCGTAGGACACGAGGTTGTCGTCGTCGAACATCGCGGACCTCGCGCCGAACCTGTGGGACACTTGCACCGGAAGTGCCTTTCTCGAACCGGACCGATTGTTGCCTGAAGAACATCAATCATCCCAGTTCAGGGGGCACTTTCTTCAATTCGACACGCCGCTATCGGACATTGCCGTCGGTGGATTGAGGCTAAGGCCTTCAGGTCTTGGGTTTCAGGCGCTACGGTCTCCGCTCGCCGGCCACCCTTCGCGACGGTTACCGATATTTGCGGAGTTCGTTCTTGGCGAGGGCCTGCACGTGGACTTCGTTGGGGCCGTCGACGATGCGCATGGCGCGGTGTCACCCGTACATCACGGCCAGGGGGACGTCGTCGCTCACACCGGCACCGCCGTGGACTGGATGGCGCGGTCGATGACTTCCAGCACCACGCGGGGAACTGACACCTTGGCGGCCGAGGCGTACGGGGCGGCGGCCTTGTTGCCGTGCCGTGGAGCGTACGCATCCCGTCACGCCAGTGGTCGTAGAGAGACTCGCGCATGAGCGCGATTCGGTATATCACGGCGTTGAGTTGTCAGTTTCCTTTGCCTGAGAGGCGATGTCGAGGATGATTCGACGACCATCGAGGCCCGCGCAGATCCGCGAGACCTCCGACCTCGAAATCCCTGACCTGACCCCCAACGCGCCGACCACATCGTCGACGCTGCGGGTGGAGACGCCGTGCACATAGGCCTCCATAACGACCGCGTACAGGGCCTTGTCGATGCGGCGGCGCCGCTCCAGCAAGGATGGGAAGAACGACCCCGACCGCAGTTTGGGGATCTTGACCTCCACATCGCGGCTGGTGGTGGCCACGGTCTTAGTGCGATGGCCGTTGCGATGGGTGGTGCGGGTGTCGGTGCGCTCGTAGCGGCCGGCGCCGAGCTTGTCGGTGGCTTCGGCTTCGATCAGCGCCTGCAGGCCGGTGCGGATCAGTTCGGCGAACACGGTGGCGCTGTCGGCACCGGTGAGTGCGTCGTGTTGGGCGAGCAGTGCAGAATGGTCGTGGGTCATCGCGTGGTTGCTTTCTGTGCGTCACTTTGGTCGGTAACTCGTTGATCACTACGCGATGGCCCACTCTCGGCGAGGGAGCGACACGCCACGGACCTGGCCCGATGCCCTCAACCGATTCCCACCACTCCCTGGGACTTACCCTGGTCGAGCCTTCGAAAGACGCAGCACTATGGCAGATTACAATCGTGAAGGACGCCTTGGCAGAGCTACTGAAGGTTGAACAGGCAGAAGCTCCCCGGAAGTGATGAAGCTTCCCGTTCGCTGGAGCAGGAAAGTGGACCCACCGCCATGGCCCTTGCAACGCTGAACGGTCGGACCGACCGAGTTCCGTCTGCGAATCCGGCACCAGCAGCGGTATGGGAGTCGACCGCGCGGCCTGCACCGTCACCACCGCCGAAGTTACGCACGAGTGCGCACGTAGTTGCGCACACTCGCCGGCTCTGGCATCGTGGACTGTGCCCAGGGCAGTAGCACTGGTGGAGTGGACCCGGCAGCCTTCCGGACGGTTGGCGAGCCGGGTTTCGCGTTTCTATTCCACGATCATCGTCTTGCCGATCAGCGGCCGCACGTGAGCGGACCATTCGCCCCCTTTTGGCCAGGCACCACGCGACCGCATCCGGAATCCACAGCATCAATTCCTGCTTGGCCCGCAGATGGTGATAGGTCAGCCGGTCACGCAGCCCGTGCTTGCCGGTGCCATCGAACAAGACTCGCCGATCGGACCTGACCGTCGAATCGTCCTCCTCGAGCACCAACCGGGAGAGCGGTAGCTCGGCCAGGTCGCCGACGAGTGCTTCGAGGCATCGGGGACGTCCGATTTTGGGTGCGAGTTCGGCGGCATGGTAGACGCGGACGTGTATATCCAAGGTCACCAACGCCGAGCAGATCGCACGCCGGCGTGTGTCGCGCTCGGACTTGAAGTGAATGCGTTCTTGGCCTTTCAGTCGCAACGCCGTCAATGTCCGACGGGCCCGGTCCAGCGGACGGGTCGGCCACCGTAGCGACCACCATGATGCCGCGGACGGTGTTTTCGTCGATGAAGGCCTGCACGGCTACCGAGCCTAGAACGAACGCGATCACCGTCTGCCGAGCCTACCGCTGAGACCGGCAAGACGGGCTGACACGAAGGTCTTCTATGGCAGGAACAGCGCGTGTACGCATTGCACGCATTGCACGCGGAGCGTGGGACGCAACCATTGCCAGCATTGCTGGCGACGAGTGGGGATCGTCAGCAAAAGCAGTACCGACGTGACGGTGTGCGTTTCATGCCGAGGGGCCGGGCCCGGTATGGAATGGAATGAGTACCGAGAGCCGTCGATCCGGTGATACGCGGGGTGTCCAGGGTTGGCCGCCCAGTCGAGGGGTCCTCGCGACCGTCCCGGCCTCGGTGATCAGCGGCGAGTGTCACGTCGCGGTGCGCGGTGCTTTGAGTCAGATTCGGCATAGTCGAAGGATTCGCCGGTCAGAGCCTCGACCACTGCGGCGAGGTCGGTGTCGGTGAGAGCGTTGTTGTCGGTGACGGGGTCGACGGTCTTGCGGCGGTATGTCATCTGGAGGTCCTGTGCTCGATGGGAGTGTCTATCTGTGTTCTCGTACAGATGGTCGAAGGGGCAGGTCAGGTCGGGCTCTGGTGCAGAGGAGCGAAGCATTGATGGATCGGTCGCAACTGTGTAGCCGGTTCGGGTGGGTGTAGATGTTCATGGTGTTCCCGCGGAGGAAACCGACGAGGGTCGGTCCGGCGTCGTGGGCGAGGTCGAGGGCCCGGGAGGAGGGGGCGGAGACGGCGGCCAGGATGGGGATGCCGACCATGACGGCTTTCTGGTCAGTTCGAAGGAGGCGCGTCCGCCCACGACCAACACGGTGCGGCGCAGCGTTAACCGTCGATTTTCGACGGCCCAGCCGATGATCTTGTCGACGGCGTTGTGCCGTCCGATGTCTTCGCGCAGGTCAAGCAGGTCACCGTCGGTAGTGAACAGGCCAGCGGCGTGCAGTCCCCCGGCGCGGTCGAAGGTCGTCTGGGCGTGTCGGAGCGTGTCCGGCATCGTCACCAGGACGCCCGGATCGACGACGACGGGGTCGTGGGCGGGGGAGTGGCGGGTGCGTTGGCGGATCGCATCGAGGGAGGCTTTGCCGTACACCCCGCACGAGGAGGTGGTGTAGAAGTTGCGTTCGAGGCCGGTCTCGGGCAGGTCGACGCCGGGGGTGAGGTCGATGTCGAGGACGTTGTAGGTGTTGCGTCCGTTCTCGTCGGTGCTGTTGCAGTAGCGGATCGCGGTGATGGCGTCGCGGTCGGTGATGATGCCCTCGGTGAGCGGGAATCCTTGGGCGAGTTCGATGTCGGAGCCGGGGGTGCGCATCGTGACCGACAGTGCGGTGCCGTTGAGGCGGAGTTCGAGGGGTTCTTCGACGACCACGGTGTCCGATCGCACCGACCGGCGTTGCGCCTCGAGTCGGGTGATGCGGGTGTGGGTGGTTACTCGTCCCATGGATCGAAGCCATCTTCGTGAATGCCGTAATGGCCTACCGGTACTCGCTGTTCGATCCCGGGTGCAGGCAGCGGTACGGACACCCCGAGGTAGCGCAACGGCAGGTGGATGGCCGCAACGACGGCGTGGGCGATCAAGGTCAGCATCGGACATCGGCCTTAGATGGGAGTGGGTTCGAGTTCACGGCGGGAGATCTCCGGTGTGTCCTTGGATCTCGTGTGGGGTTCGAGGCGGATGGTGATCGCCTTGGAGACGGGGGTGTTGGATTTGCGGGCCACGTGATCCAACGGGACGAGGGGATTGGTTTCGGGATAGTAGGCGGCGACGTTGCCGGCCGGGGTGGATAGGAGACGAACCGGAAGTTCTCGGCCCGGCGTTCCTCCACGGCTCCGTCGGGGCGGGTCCATTCGAAGATCAGATCTACCCGGTGGCCCGGAGCTGTAGGATCTCCCGCCCCCAGGCACCGGCAACCAGTACAGATTGTTAACCGCGAACATGGCTTTTCCGGCTCTAAAACTGCAGGAGGTTGTTGACGGAGGGTTCACCAGTCTGGAGGTAGGTTACCGCAGAATTCAATCGACCGAAAGACTCACCGCGGCAGATCTATTCGGGTTCAGCATAAGGTCACGCATTCGTGGGCCTGCTTCACCCTGAACGGGATACTGCTGCCTCGACGCAGGGACCGAGGGGCGGCTGAAATGGGACGGATGATGCGAGATGGGGGACTGGGGTAGGGAGGTCTCCACTGAGGTGGTGTTGACAAATTGGCGTGACCCGGGTCATAGTCATTCCTAAGTACGCATGGACGTTCCTATATAAGCATGGAGTGAGCGTGGATCAGGTATCGCAGGGCTCGATCGATCTGCCGCAGCCGACCGGATACCCCTCCGTACCGTCGCTGCGCTTGGTCGACATCAAGAAGTCCTTTAGCGGGAACGCGGTTCTGGCGGGGATCAACCTCGACCTTCGGGGCGGTGAGATCGTAGGGCTGATGGGCCCCAATGGCGCCGGCAAATCGACCCTGATCAAAGTGCTCGATGGCTACTACACAGCGGATAGTGGTCACGTGGAGGTCGATGGACGGCAGGTCGATTCCCTGGCAGGACGCCCGGATGTTGCCTTTATTCACCAAGATCTGGGGTTGGTTGAGGATCTGAGTGTTGCCGACAACCTTCGACTCGGACAGCCGAATACCTCACGGTTCGGTCCACTAATCGACCGCCGAAGGGAAGCTCCTCTTGTGCGTGCGGCCTTGCAGTCAGTCAGCCTCGACATCGATCCGTCGGTTCTGATTAGGGAGCTGTCGCCAGGGCAGAGGACCTTGGTTGCGGTTGCTCGTGCTCTCGCACTGGGAGCGAACAAGGTGTTCGTCGATGAGGCGACCTCGAACCTCACTAAGGCTGACTCGCTGCTGGTCCTCGGAGTCCTTAAAGAACTCGCCGCAGCGGGAGCTTTGATTGTTGTAGTCACGCACAAGCTATCGGAGGTGTTCGAGTGCGCGCACCGCGCCGTGATTCTCATGGACGGTGCGATCGCCGCCGATGACCGGATGAGTGATCTGGACCGACCCGCCCTCGTGAGCAAGTTGCTCAAGCATGAGGAGGAAGCAGGGGCTGCCCTGAGCGCTGGGAAGTAGTGCCCCATAGAGTGGTGTAACTCGGTGGCCGAGATCGCTCGAATCGGCTGGCTTGCATGCTACGGCCCGGTTCCGCCGAACCTCAGCTGACGGGGTGTCTCTGTCGTGGTGAGAGTCGTCAGAGTCGAACGAGAAGCGCGCAGGGTTCAGCAGGCTCCGGGGATCCGGTGCCACATTCGGATCCGCTCGTCAGCGGAAGCGCGCGCCGCCCGGGGTTGGCGAGATGACCCTCGCGCGGCCACAACAACTGCTTGACGCTCCAGAAGAGGGGCATACATACTGTCGGACATTGTGTTCGATTCGGCGGGTGTCGTAGAGAACTTGTCGATCAGGGGGTTAACCATGGACGGTTCGATGCGCGCTGCCGCACAGGTACTCCGGACCAACTTCACCGATGTCGTGGAATCCGGACTGCGAACGTTCGGGCGGGCCGTCGAGCTTGCGGCAACCGTTGTCGGCGGTTCGGTCACCGACACAGTGCGAGGACGGTTCCGCTGGAAGGACGCGCTTCAGCAGGCGTGGTTCCTGGTGACCGTCACCGCGGTACCAGCCGTGCTCATCGCGATTCCCTTCGGAATCATCGTTTCGATCCAGGTCGGAAACCTCATTGAACAATTGGGCGCTGATGCATTGCTAGGAGCCGCAGGTGGTATGGGCGTGATCAAGCAGGGCGCCCCCATGGCGACCGGCTTCCTGCTGGGCGGGGCCGGCGCGGCCGCGATCGCCGCCGATCTCGGTGCACGAACGATTCGCGAGGAGATCGACGCTCTACGAACACTCGGCATCGACCCAGTGCGTCGCCTGGTGGTACCCCGTTTCGTTGCCATGGTCGTCGTAGCCCCGATGCTCAACGTCCTGATCATGGCGGTCGGCATCCTGTCCGGCTATCTAGCGGCAGTCATCGGGCGTGGCGTCACCCCCGGCAGCTACTGGGGAACGTTCGGCGCGTTCGTCACCACGAGCGACATCTGGGTCTCACTCGGAAAGTCGGTCGTCTTCGGGTTCCTCGTCGTGATCATCGCCAGTCAGCGTGGCCTCGAAGCGAAGGGGGGGCCGCGAGGAGTGGCCGACGGCGTCAACGCGTCGGTCGTTCTGTCGGTCGCCTCGATCGTCCTCGCGAACCTCGCGATCACGCAGATTCTTGCGCAGCTGCTGCCCCCGAGGCTGGCGTGATGGCGTCGTCGTACGTGCCCCGTGGTCTCGAGGGTGTCGTCCGTGCCGCTCGTGCGGGTCTGCGCGTCAACCCTGTCGAGTCGCTCGGCTTCACCCTCGTCTTCTGTTGGCGGGTGATCGCGTCGGTTCCATTCACTGTCGTCCACTACCGGCATCAGACGGTGCGCGCGATCACTGACATGACATGGGGTCGCGGATCCGTTTTCGTCGGTGGCGGCACTGTGCCGTTGCTCGCTGTTCTCGGGCTGGCGATGGGTGCACTGATCGGTATCGAGTCCTACACGACCCTGAACATGGTCGGACTCGGCCCGCTCACCGGGATCGTCTCATCGTTCGCAAGCACTCGCGAACTCGCGCCCATCGCCGCCGCAATCGGTTTCGCGGCGCAGGCTGGCTGCAGGATCACTGCCGAGATCGGATCCCAGCGAATCTCCGAGGAGATCGACGCTCTCGAGTCGATGGGACTGAGGTCGCTCCCGTTCGTCGTCACGACACGCGTGGTCGCTGGTGGTGTGGCGATCGTGCCCACCTTCCTCATCACGCTGATTCTCAGCTACTTTGCGTGCCGGTTGCTGACGATCACGGTGCACGGTCAGTCAGGTGGCGTCTATGACCACTACTTCCTGCAGTTCGTCAGCGGACCGGACATCCTCGCCGCCACGGCGAAGGCGGTCGTCTTCGGTGTGGTGGTGATCATGATTCACAGCTACCACGGCTTCTTTGCCTCGGGTGGCCCGGAAGGGGTGGGGTTGGCCTCAGGCAGGGCCGTGCGCGCCAGTTTCGTGGCGATCGTCGCTCTCAACATGCTGATGAGCCTCGCGCTGTGGGGATTCAACGCGACAATCATGTTCACGGGGTGACGACGATGCCAAATTACGCAGTGCCGGGAGTCCCCACGACCCGACCGGAAGCCACGAGGACCGGAGTCGTCGTCGTGGTTCTCGCCGTTGCCATCCTCCTGGTGTGGCTTGGACCGTTGACGTCCGCCGACGACCCGCGCATGCACGTTGTGGTGGAGACGGAGCTGCTCGGCGACGGAGTCGGCGAGGGCACTTCGGTGCGCTCCCGCGGAGTGGACGTCGGAACTGTCGAGGGTGTCACCGCCGCCGGCAATGGGATCGTGACACTGGATCTGGCGCTTGACCGTGATCGCCTGTTCGGGATCGACGACAGTCTTCGCGTCGATTACGCGCCATCGAACCTGTTCGGAATCAGCGGGGTGGAACTGGTGTCCGGACCCGGTGGCGCCGAGCTTCGAGACGGAACGACGATCGACCTGACCGGTCCCCGCGCTGGCGACGTCTACGACGCCACGATGAGTGCGTTACTGCGGCAGTTCTCGAGCATCACAGGTCAGGCTCTGACCCCGCAGCTGACATCGGCCCTGACACAGCTGTCCGCCGGCATCGATTCTTTCGCACCGCTGCTGCGGGCGGGCATCGCTGTCGCCAGCGTGGTCGAAGAGACTCAATGGATGCCAGCCTCGGAACTGGCGGGGGAATATGGCCGCGCTGCTACGGGGCTGGGCGACTTCACGGCCGCCACCATTGGGGTCTTCGACGTGCTGCGATCCAACCAACCGCTGCGTGAGGACCGCGAGCACTTCGACGCCACGGTGGACGCGATCGTGAACGACCTGCTACCTGCCGGCACCGCTCTCGGACTAGCCGGCGAGGACAACCTCACAGGATTCACAAATCTTGTTGTGCCCCTTCTGAATGCGGCGACCGCCTCGGTGTCGACGCCGCAACGGACCTCTGCGGAGCTTGCCGAGCTTCTCCGTCGGCTGAACCGGGGATTCACCGACGGCCCCGCCGGGCCGGTCTTGCAGGCCGAGGTGAACGTCGACACCGCGCCCGGAGTGGCGCACGTGCTGCTCGGACCGCTGGCCTCGATGGCGGCCCCGAAACCTGTGGGGGAGTGACATGTTGCGAACCGGAATGAAACTGGGCATCTTCGGCGTCCTGATCGTGGTCCTTCTCACGGCGGTGATCACCGCCGTGCAGCGACCTGTCGATGGGGACACCGACAGTTACGAGGGCATGTTTACCGATGCCAGTGGCCTTGCGACCGGTGACGACGTCCGAATGTTCGGTGTCGCCGTGGGCAAGGTGGAGTCGGTGGTCCTCGCGGGCAGCCTGGCCCGCGTGCGGTTCACGGTGCTGTCGAACCACTCGGTATTCGACAACTCGACGCTCGCGATCCGCTACCAAAATCTGACCGGTCAAAGGTATCTGGATGTGCAGCAGGCACCCGAGCCTGGGTCGCAGATCGGCCCTGGTACGTCGATCGACACATCACAGACGGTGCCCTCGTTCGACATCACCTCCGTGTTCAACGGGCTTCGACCGGTGTTGAAAGAGCTGTCCCCGGAATCGTTGAATCAGTTGACACGCAGCGTGATCGCAGTCATCGAAGGCGACGGCACCGGCATCGGCCCGGCGATGGATTCAATCGGCCAGTTGAGTGAATACGCGACCGACCGCCAAGTGGTCGTGTCGACGTTGATTCGCAATCTGTCGATCATCTCCGAACAACTCGGAGGTCGGTCCCCTCAGGCCATCGTCCTGCTCACCCAACTCGCCAATCTCTTCGACGAGTTGCAACGCAAGGTAGAAGGCGTCGTCGACTTCGCCCTCACGGCGCCAGCCGTGATGGCGCCGCTGGACAGTCTTTTGGCGAACCTTGGGTTGACGCCGGAGTCGAATCCCGATCTCGATGAACTCGTCCGAACTGTTTTTCCGAACCCAGCCGCGGCCGTGGACTCGCTGCGCAGGCTCCCCGTGGTGCTCCAGTCACTCGACATGCAGGCTGCGACCGGCGGGACAGGTCTCGACCTCGGATGCAGTCGAGGGCCAGCGGAGTTGCCGACGCAGCTTCAGGTCTTGATCTCGGGGCAGCGAGTGGTGGTGTGCCAGTGATGGTTCGACGGCTTCGCGAGCGCCGGTCACGGGAATCGCAGGCAGGTTTCACAGAGCGCCGCGAACTCCGGCGAGGGTTGCTCGGTGTCAGCGTGGTGGTTGCCCTTCTCGGCGCTGCGGGCCTGTTCTCGGTGCTTCCGGTCGGCAAGCACACGTACACGGCTTTCGCGACCGAGGCTCAGTCGATCGCGGTTGGCGACGGGGTGAGAGTCGCCGGAATATCCGTCGGCACGGTCACCGAACTCGAACTCGAACCCGACCACGTGCGGTTGACGTTCACCGTCGACCGTGACGTCTTTGTCGGCCGTGAGTCGAGTCTCGACGTGCGCATGCTGACCATCGTCGGTGGCCACTACATCGCACTGCAGCCGGCTGGCGACCAGCCCTTGGGAGATCAGCCGATACCTGCAGATCGAGTGCGGTTGCCGTACAGCCTCAACCAGGTCTTCCAGGACGCGATCCGCCCATTGGACGCCGTCGACGGCGGCTCGGTCAACGAGTCACTGACACTGTCCGGCGCGGCGCTCGAGGCCGCACCAGACAGTGTGCGACAGGTAGTTGAGGGGCTAACGTCGTTCGCCGACATACTCGACCGCCAGAGCGACCAGGTGTCAGAGGCCCTCGCGGTTGTCGAGGAGTACTCCGGTGCACTGGAGCAGACCAAAGCACAATTGGCGAGATTCGTCGTCAGCGTGAACCAGTTGGAGACGACGGTACTGGACAAGCAGGCCGAGATGCAGTTGGCCGGAACGCTGACAGTGAGCGCCATCCAGCGGATCGAGGGCCTGGAACCCGCGTGGCAAGCGACGGTGAAGCCCCTCGTCCCCGTGTTGAAGGAACTGGCCCCAGAACTTGTCCGCATCAGCGAGAACCTCGACACGATGCTGGCCACAGTCCGGTCGCTCGCGACGCGGACGGACCAGATCCTCGCCACCGATGACCCTGTCATCGACGACTCCGGCACCGTCGTCGTCGCACCTCGCCTGTGTGTACCCGTCCCAGGAAGAAGCTGCTGATGATCCACCGCCTGCTCGGCTCCCGGGCACTCATGTCGATCATCGGAACCGTTGTTCTTGCCCTCGTCGTGATCGTCGGCTTCACCGTCTATTCCGGTCCAGACGCGCGCAGTCTGTCGTACTGCGCGTTGATGCCGGATTCGATCGGACTTCACAAGGACAGCAAGGTAACCATCCGCGGCATCGACGTCGGTGCCGTCACCGCAATCCGTGGCAACGGCGCCACGGTTCGTGTCGACTTCACGGTGGAGGAGAAGCACGCACCGGTGGGCGAGGTGTCGGCGACGACGGTCTCCGACAGCATCGTCGCCGACCGTGATCTCACGGTGTTCAGCGACGGTGCCGGACAGGCGTGGAATCCCGACACATGTATCACCAGTACGTTGACGCCACAGAGCCTCACCACTGCACTGGACGCCGTGGCCCACCTATCGGACGAGCTTCGTGGGACCGAAGTCGGCACCGAGTCGGATCTAGGAGAGTCGCTGCGGGCCCTGGACAATGCGCTGTCGGGTACCGGTGGCGAGGTGAACACGATGATCAACACGCTCGGAGGAGCGCTGGGTTCGGCTGATGTCGACATCGCACGGATCGGCCGGATCATCGATGCGTTGTCGTCGCTCGCAGCGAGTGCGAACCGCGGGTGGACGGACATCCAGGCAATGTTCACCCGGTTCCCCGAGACCTTCGAGGTGCTCGACAACCAGCTGTTCCCGATGGTCGTGGAGTTGGGCGACGCACTAGCGAAGGTGCTCCCGATGTTGAACGAACTGAGTGTGCTGGCCGGAGGATCTGTGAGTAAGGAGCTCGAATCGACGGTTCCATTCCTGCGGTGGGCGGCGGCGAACGTCGACGGTCTGCGTGGTCTCCTGGACATGGTGCCAGGCATCGCGGCCGGGTTCGGGAATGTCACGGACCCTGTCACAGGGCGGGTCTCGATCGGATACGCGGCACCGAAAGTCGCGCTCCGCGGCGACGAGGCGAGCGCTCTGTGCACCGCAGTGAACGCGGCCACTCCCGGCCGCTGCCGGGACGTCGACGGTATACCGACGACGGACCTTGCGCAGTTGGTGCTCGGGGCGGTGACGTCCCGATGAGGCATCCCTCGACGGTGGCGCTATGCGCTCTGTCAGCGGTGGCGGTCACTGTCGCTGGCTGCGGAGTGGACCCGGCGACAGTGCCCGTCCCCGGCACCGGCGTGACGGGCGACACCTACACGGTGCACGTCGAGTTCACCGACGCTTTGAACCTGCCGATGCGCGCCAAGGTGTTCGCGGACGGCGCGCAGATCGGCACCGTGATGGATGTCTCGGTGGTCGACCCGTCGCCCGGACCGGAACCCGAAGCCGGCTACGCCGTTGTCGATCTCGAGTTGCTCGAGTCGGTCAGGCTCCCTGCGACGACCCGAGCGGAACTGCGACAACAGACCATCCTCGGAGACATCCACGTTGCGTTGATGACCAGTGGAGACGACCAATCGGGCGATGCCCTCACCGACGGGGCGACCATTCCTCGCAGCCGGACCCGGCCGACGAATCAGATCGAGGACACCATGGCCGCGCTCGCGCTGTTCGTCAACGGCGGCGCGGTCACCACTTTCCAGGAGATCGTCGACGAGCTGAACTCCGTTCTCCCTGCGGACGCGGCGCAGACGAGGCGGATCTCGGAGAATCTGGCTGCAAATGCGCGGGACCTGGCGTCGAACCAGGACGATCTCGACGTCTTGCTCGACGGGCTCGGCGGCGCGACCCAGCAGGTCGCCGACAAGTCCCCGCTCCTGGCGGACATTCTCACTGACGGTGAGGTGGAACAGCTCGTGGACGCGGTGTCGTCGCTCCTCAGCGCGCTCGGGCTGTTCGGCCGCATCGCCGAGATCAGTCGCGCTCTGTCCTGGCTGGCCCCTGTGCTCACCGCGAGTGACGGCGCAGCGGAGGCGTTCATGCCGTTGGCGTTCGCTGCCCGCCCGTTCAACCTGGACGACCCGTCGAACCTGAAGCTATTAACGGAGCTACTGCGGGACAAAATCCTGCCGTGGTTCCAGTACGGCCCGAAGGTGAATGTGCAGACTGTCACCGTGGGCGACCCG
Source organism: Rhodococcus sp. LW-XY12 (assembly GCF_019317345.1). Taxonomy (NCBI): domain Bacteria; kingdom Bacillati; phylum Actinomycetota; class Actinomycetes; order Mycobacteriales; family Nocardiaceae; genus Rhodococcus; species Rhodococcus sp. LW-XY12. The sequence continues at coordinate 171,143 of NZ_CP079226.1, read as the reverse complement.
ATGTCGACGGACGACCAGGTGGATCAGATCGTCGACACTCTCCGGATGATCGGGGTGGTCCGGTGACCCGCGGGATGTGGTTGTCGCTGGGCGCTATTGCTGCGGTTTTCGTTCTCGGCGCCTCCTATCTGTTCCTCGGCGTGGCGCAGATCGATCCGTTCCGGCGGCATATCACCGTCATGATGGTTCTCGACGATGCCGCCGGTCTCCTTCCAGGGTCACCTGTGCTGGTACGCGGAATCGAGGTAGGGGAGGTGAGTGCCGTCGACGTCGCGCCCGGCGGGGTGCAGGTTATGCTTGCGCTCGACGAGGCTGAACAGGTTCCCGCTCAAAGCTCGGTTCGCGTCGAGAACCTGTCGGCACTTGGCGAAACGTATGTCGACTTCCGTCCGTCGACTACCGACGGGCCGTATCTGATTGACGGTCAGCTCGTCTCATCGGAGTTGATCGACGCCTCGATGTCGATTCCGATGGTGGCGCGGTCGGTCACCGGCTTGCTTAACGAACTCGACCCGACAGTGCTCGCGTCCTTGACGAATACCCTCGACGAATCGCTCGCCGGCACGGGTAGCGTGACACCGAAGCTCCAGCGTTCGGCGGAACTGTTGTCCGCTACGTTGCTGACGCGGCTGCCGGAGATCAGGCAGTTGTCGGTCGACTTGCAGGCGATGGGCGGGAACATGTCGTGGCTGGAACCGTCCGCCCGGGCGTCGTCGCCGCTGTGGACCCTGTTCGCGCAGCGTTTCAGTGAGATCGTCGACTCCCTGGCTCGTGTCTCGAAGGCCGGTGACGCGCCGCGGATGTACGTCGAGGGCGACGGCCTGATACCTCAGCTGGAGCGCGTCACCGACTGGGTCGAGCGGGAGGGGCCGACGCTGGCCGCGATCGCCCCGGTCCTGCAACCCCTGGTCAGCGGTGGGCTGCAGCCGATCGACCTCAGTGCGCTGATAACACAGGCATTGGGCGCGGTCGACGAAGATGGCGCGGTTCGCGTGGAAGTGAACCCGAAATGACGAACGGAGTTTGGTAATGGACAAGACGCCGTCGGCCCTCGACGAGTCGCCGGCCGAGGGGGGCTCCCAGGCAACGCAGCCCGGGCCCGCTACGGTGACCCTCCGGCGGTCCGTGCTGATCTGGGCAGGTGTCGGCGGTGTCGTTCTCGCCGCGGCGGCGGCCGTGTTCGGTTCGCTCTACGTGTCAGAGAGTGGAGCACGGAACGACGACCGCGCTGCCGCAGCGGACCGCGAGCACGCAGAGCAACTCGCCGAGGACTACGCTGTCGGTGCCGCGACCGTGGACTTCCAGGATCTGGACGCGTGGCTGGGCCGACTCAAGGAGGGGACATCGGACGAGCTCGCTGCTCGCTTCGAGGCGACGTCCCCACCCCTACGGGAGATCCTCCTACCTCTGCAGTGGAAGTCGACTGCGAGCCCCATCGCTGCGACCGTCGAGACGGAGGCGGACGGGGTTTACACGGTGAACGCGTTCGTGGATGTGGACTCGACGAGCGTGCAGAACCCGGACAGCGCGCAGTCCACGGTCACCTACTCGGTCACGATCGACCGGAACGCTGGGTGGGAGATCACCGACGTCGGCGGACTTGACGGTGCGATTCCTGGACGGTGAGCGACGCCGCCGACCGGATGGGCCGATCGGCGGCATCGAAGAGGTGGTTTGGTCGCACTACCCGGCGATCCGGTCGGCCCCTGGCCTGACCAGAGGGAGTACGAACTGCGCGGCGGCCCGGTGCGCTCGCGTGGCTTCGGGAACCAAGTTCACGAGTAGTTGGAAGACGTGCATCTGGCCCGGCCACAGTTGCAACTCGCAGCTGGCTCCCGCGCGACGCAGTCGGTCCGCGAGTTCGACTGCGTCGCCGGTGAAGAGCTCGCAGTCGCTAGCCTGGACGAGGACAGGCGGGAGGGCGCTGCCGGGGGTCGGCCGCAGGTCGGGCACCGCGCTCCGGCCGTCGAGGTAGTGGGCGACTGCGGCCCGCGCGACCTTCAGGGACAGCAGGCCGTCGTCGTTCGCCCGGTCCGGGGTGACGAGACCGAGGCCGAGGTCGGTCATCGGGGAGAACAGCACCAGTGCTGCGGGCGGGGTGAGACCTCGATCTGCCCGTGCCAGCATCAATTCGGTCGCGAGGTGACCGCCAGCAGAGTCTCCGGCGACGACGATGCGATCCGCGGCGAAGCCTTGTCGGACAAGCCATTCGAAGGCCGCGTCGATGTCGTCTCCGGCAGCCGGATTGCGGTGTTCCGGCGCCAATCGATAGTCGACGACAAAGACGGGCAACCCGAGTGCCGCGGTCAGCCGTCCCGCGACACCCCGGTAGCCGCGAGGTGACCCGGCGACGAATCCGCCGCCGTGCACGTACAGGACGGCGGCGTCGCTGGAGACGACCGGCGGCCTGGTCCATTCGCCCCGGACCGTTCCTGCGACGACGACCTCCACCGTCGTGCCGTGCACGGGGAACGCCGTCAGGCGCATGACCTGGTCGATCACGACTCGCGCGCGCCGGATCGCCCGGGGGTCGACCTGTGCTCGATCGGCCAGACGCTTGACTGTCGATCGTGAGGCGCCGCGGAGCAGTCGTGAGCGTACGGACGGCCGCAGCGGGACGAGGTTCGAGGTGTAGGAAGGGTAATCGGAGGTCGGGCGTCGCCGCTTCACCGCTCGCGTTCCTCCAGCGTGCGCAGCAGACCCTGTAGGTGCCGGTCGGCGCTCATGCGGTGATCGAGTAGTGGGTTGACTATTCCGCGTAGCCACGAGTACTGCCGCCACCCCGCGGGGGCGATGGTGGTGGGGGCTCGGTTCACCATGCCGTCGACGATCGTCTTGGCGGCCTGCCGTGCCGTGATGCGGCGGCTGAGCGGCCAGGGGAGGAGTCCACCGATCTCCTTGCCGAGGTCGTCGGAGTCGAGCATGTCGTGGGTCATTGCGGTGTCCACGATGCCGAAGTAGGAGACTCCGGCGGTCGCGCCGTGCACTGCGAGTTCCACACGGAGTGCCCTTCCGAACTGTTCGATCGCCGACTTGCTGATCATGTACGGCGATCCGCCCGCGCCTGGGGCGAACGCCGCACATGAGGAGACCACGACGACGTGCCCTCTCTGCTTGATGATGTGGTCGAGGGCGGGGCGGACCGTGTTGTAGACGCCGGTGAGGTTGATGCCGATCACGCGGTCGAAGTCGGCATCGTCCATGGTCCGGATGGTGGACGGAGACGGTGTCACGCCGGCGTTCGCGACAACCGCGTCGAGGCGGCCGAAGTGGGCAACGGTGTCGGCGACTACCTTGGCCATCGCGGACCGGTCCCGGACGTCGGCTACCAGGCCGAGCGCGTTGGGCCCGAGCGTGGCAGCCGCCAGGTCGACGGCGTCCGGGTTCACGTCCACCAACGCGACTGCAGCGCCGCGTCCGACGAGGATCTCGGCGACGCCGAGCCCGATTCCTTGCGCGGCACCTGTGACTAGGACGGTTCGGCCTCGGAGGTCCAGTTGAGTTCGCTGTGGTCGCAAGATGGTCATGGACGAATCCGTTCCGCGTTCAGGGACCGCTGCGCGGCCGCGAGGATGAAGAGAAAGCCGGGGGCGAGCAGCGCGCCGAGCAGGAAGCCGGCCAGTGGACCGACGACGGGTACGTCGATGCGGGTGTCGAGCCGCCAGCGGACGCGGGTTCCCTTCGGGGTCTCCGTCAGGGAAACTGTCGCTCCCCGGTGGGGTAGTCGGGGCCGCGTCTTCTCGACGGTGTAGGAGATTCGGATGGGGCGTGCGAATTCGGTTACCACCTCGTCGAATTCGACGCCGGCGGCGCAGATCGTTCGGCGGGAGCCGACTCCAGACGGTTCGGTGCTGCCGGGCCCAGTCAGGTCGACGCGGGTGATCGGTAGTGCGGCAAGGTAGTTGGTGGCGTCTGCAAGCCAGTCGAAGACGCGGTCGATCGGTGCGTCGAGTGTACGGGCGATGGTAAACGGCATCAGCGGGTACTCACCGTGTAGGCGTCTGAGTCGAACTTCTCCACGCGGCGCTTGTACTCGAAACTCCACCCTGGGTAGAGGCCGGCGTTCTTGCCGTCCGCAGTGTGGTAGTAACTCGTGTCGCAGCCACCGGTGAGCCAGACCGTTCCGTCGCTGCGCCGGTTCATCTCGTCGACGAATCGATCCTGGACGTCGTCTCGGACCTCGACGCGGGTGAGTCCACGGCGCCGCATGGTGCTGACTGCGTCGACGATGTACTTGACCTGGGCCTCAATCATGTAGATCACCGACTGGTTGCCTACGGCACCGAATGCGCCGAGTGTGTTGAAAAAGTTGGGGAACCCGGCCACGGCCATGCCGAGATAGCTCTGCGGGGCCTTGCGGTACAGGTCTGCGTAGGTGATTCCGTTCACGCCCTGGATCCGCTCGTAGACGGCGGGGGGAACCTGGAACCCGGTGCCGTAGACGATGGTGTCCACCTCATGCTCGATGCCATCGCGGGTGACGACCGAGTGCGGACGGATCTCCGCGATGCCGGTGGTGACGACGTCGACGTTCTCGCGGGTGAGCGCCGGGAGGTACTCATCGGAGAAGATCGCGCGCTTGCAGCCGATCATGTAGTCCGGCGTCAGTGTCTTGCGCAGTTCGGGGTCGCGGACCTGGCGACGCAGCTGGTAGCGGCCCATCAGCTCGTAGGGGAAGCGGAACTTGTTGCTGACGAAGCCGACCAACCCGAACCCTTCGATCACACCGTAGAAGAGCGCGCGCATCGCCTTGCCGACGAGCGGAATGCGGCGAATCAACTGGCGCTCGAACCGGGAGGTGATCCGATCCATCCGGGGGATGATCCATGGCGCGGACCGCTGGAAGACCAACAGCCGCCGCGCCGTCTTCTGCAGTTCGGGGACGAACTGGACGGCCGAGGCCCCGGTCCCGATGACGGCGATCCGATCGCCCGTCGGGTCGTACGAGTGGTCCCAGTGCAGCGAGTGGAACGCGGTGCCGGTGAAGGTGTCCCGGCCCGGGATGTCGGGGTACTTGGCCTCGCCGTATACGCCAGCGGCGGTGACAACCACACGTGCAGTGACGGTGCCGGCACTCGTCTCGAGCGTCCACATCCGATCGGCTTCGTTCCACTGCGCGCCGAGCATCTCGACCTCGTACCAGATGTGCCGTTTCACATCGTAACGGTCGGCAACCTGGTGCAGGTAGGCGAGGATCTCCTCCTGTTTGCCGTAGGTCCGGGTCCAGTCCGGGTTCTGTGCGAACGAGTAGCTGTAGAGCTGTGACGGGACGTCGCAGGCGCAGCCAGGGTAGGTGTTGTCGCGCCAGGTGCCACCGAGAGCGGCGGCACGCTCGAGGATCACGAAGTCGTCGATCCCCGCTTCGCGGAGTTTGACGGCCATCGCGATGCCGCCGAAGCCAGCGCCAATGACGACGATCTCGTGGTCGGCTGCGGTCACATTCTGATCAGGCATCGGTGTCCTTGGGTGTCGAGCCGGTGGTGTCGAGGCGGGGGTCCGCGCCTCACTGGAAACGTATGTTTCCAGTACTGTTGGCATTGAGTCAAGAGTGCGATGGCCGTGAACTGCGATACCTGGGAGGGTGAAGGCATGGAGAGTCCCACTGTCTGGCGTGGTAGCACCCTGGGCGAGCGTGCGCAGGATCGCCGCGAGCAGTTCATAGCAGCGGGCTTTCGGCTGATCGGCGCGGACGGCACAGGGGCGGCCGCCGTGCGCGCCCTGTGCCGCGAGGCCGAATTGAGCGCGAAGTACTTCTACGAGACCTTCGACAGTCGTGGCGATCTCGTCATCGCGGTCTATGACCGGGTGGTCGGGGAGCTCGTCGAGGTGATCGGTGCCGCTGACATCCATGGCAAGTTGCCCGAGCGCCTGCGTATCACGTTCATGGCGGCGGCGGCGTACTTCGAGGAGGATCCGCGGCGCGCCCGCATTCTCTTCCGGGAGACGCTCGTTGACGACGTTCTCCGCGACCACGCTGTGGCGGCGATCCCGGTATTCGTGCTCCACGTCGCGCAGGTGGTGTGGCGGGACGGCGGCAGCGCGGGCCTCGCCGACCCGGACAAGCTCGGCCTCGTCGTCAGCTCATTGTCCGGGGCGCTGGTGATGGTCTTCCTGAACTGGCTCGAGGGTCGGATTTCCGCGACGGCCGATGAGGTCGCGGATCACTGCACCGACCTCGTGCTCGCCCTGCACGAGTTGGGGACCCGTACGCGCGGCTGATTCGCAGACTTGTTGACGCGGCGCCAATAGGCTGTCTATATTTGGCGCGGCGTCAACAGAGTGGACGTGAGGGTCGGTGCGGGGTAGGGGGCCGTGCCGGCGGCGACCGCTGATCCTCCTGTTACAGGCGAGATTTCGACTCCTTGTTGACGCCGTCAACGTCCACCTTGCGTTGTTTCGAGGAGTGGCCCCATGACAACCGATCCGACTTCAGCCGTCCCCATGCCGAATCCCGGGCAGGGCTCACTGACATCGCGCGAGCCCGCCACCGGCGAGATCGTCGCCGTGTTCCCGGTGCAGTCCGCACGGGATGTCACCGAGGTCGTCGATTCTGCGCGTGCAGCAGCGTCGTGGTGGAGCGTTCAATCGGTCAACGAGCGCAGCAGGCACCTCGAACGCTGGCGCCGCCACATCTGGCGGCGTCGGCGTGAACTCGCCGATCTGATCCACCGGGAGAACGGCAAGCCCGTGGACGACGCCATCGTCGAGATCGGGTTGACCGTCGAGCACATTCGCTGGGCGGAGCGTCACGCGAAACAGGTCCTCGCTTCGCGCCGGGTGTCGCCGGGGATTCTGCTGGCGAACTTCGCTGCTCGGGTCGATCACGAGCCGCTTGGGGTGGTCGGTGTGATCTCGCCGTGGAACTATCCGCTCTATGCCGCGAACAGTTCGACGGCCTTCGCTCTCGCTGCGGGCAATACGGTGGTGATTAAGCCGAGTGAGTACACCCCGGCCGTTGCCGACTGGTACGCCCGGGCGTTCGGATTCGCGAATCCCGCTGCGCCGACGGGCATTGTCACGGTGGTGACAGGTTACGGCGACACCGGTGCCGCGCTGTGCAGATCCGGGGTCGACAAGATCGCGTTCACCGGGTCCACCGCGACCGGTCGCGCTGTGATGGGGGCATGCGCGGAGACGGTGACGCCGACGGTGCTCGAACTAGGCGGAAAGGACGCCGCGATCGTGGCCGAGGACGCGGACCTCACCGAGGCCGCGAAGGCTATCGCATGGGGTGCCTTCACCAACGCCGGTCAGACCTGTGTCGGAGTCGAACGCGTCTACGTGGTGCGCTCTGTCGCTGACCGGTTGCTCGACCTTCTCATCTCAGAACTGCGCGGCGTCCGCGTCGGCACCACCTACGGTGCGATGACGATGCCGAAGCAGATCGACACCGTGCAGCGGCACCTTGCGGACGCCGTCGCAGTAGGCGGCGAGGTTGTGTTCGGAGGTATCGAGACCCCGCGCACCGATGGATTCCTCGACCCGGTCCTGCTCGCGAACGTTCCCGAGTCGTGTTCGGCAATGCGCGAGGAGACCTTCGGCCCTGTCCTCACAGTCAGGACGGTGGAGTCGATCGACGAGGCAGTCGAACTCGCGAACACTGGTGACTACGGTCTCAGCGCCTCGGTGTTTGCAGGTGAGCAGCGCGAGAAGATCGCGCGCCGCCTCGACGCCGGCCAGGTCTCCATCAACTCCGTTGTCGCGTTCGCGGGCATGGGTGCAGTACCGATGGGCGGAACGAAGGGCAGTGGCTTCGGTCGCCTGCACGGCCGCGAGGGACTGCTCGAATTCGTCCGGCCGAGGGCAGTGGTGCGTAAACGCTTCCGCATACCGGGTTTCGAGCCGATCACCTTGCACCGACAGCGTCACGTGGTACCCCTGACCGCCCTCGTTCTCAGCCTGCGCCACGGCGGGCTCCGCCGCCGGTAACCGACTCCGTCACAGCAGAACATGTCGCCGAAGGATCTGCTCGGCGCGTCCATCTTCACCCGCAGCGAATCGATGCGGGTCCCAGCAAGGAGGCAGAGTTGTCGGACAGCTTGTGCACGCACTTCCAGCGGCGCGTCGCCCGGAACGGCCACCAACCCGCCGTTCGCAATGCGGACGGCACCGTCGCGTACACCTGGGCGCAGTACGGTGCCCAGGTCCGTGAGCTCGCCGCCGGACTCGTCGCACTCGGCGTACGGAGCGGTGACACCGTCGGCATCATGCTGACCAACCGCCCTGAGTTTCACCTCGTCGACGCCGCGGTGATGCACCTCGGCGCCGTCGGGTTTTCGATCTACAACACAAGCAGCGTGAACCAAATCGCCTACCTGCTCGGCAACGCTGCGCCACGAGTTCTGGTGACCGAATCCCAGTTCCTGGAACGGATTCGAGAGGCAACCACAGACCGTGCGATCTCGACGGTCTGTGTTGACGCGACCGAACCGGACACGATCGGCCTGGACGAGATGATCGCCAGCGCCGATCCCGGCTTCGACTTCGACGCGGCATGGCAGTCGATCGGCCGCGACGATGTCCTGACACTCATCTACACGAGCGGCACGACCGGAAATCCGAAGGGTGTCGAGCTCACCCACGGAAACCTGCTGTACCAACTGGGGGTCGTCGAAGAGATCATCGGCGACCTCACCGCCGGTCGAGTCGTCTCATACCTGCCGGACGCGCACCTGATCAACCGGTGGCTGTGCCAGTACGCCCCCATGTACTTCGGCATGTCCGTGGTCGACGTCGAGAACCCGAAGACACTCATCGACGTGCTGCCCCAGGTGCGGCCGACGGCGTTCGCCGCGGTGCCGATGCTCTGGTACAAGATCAAGGGCAGCGTCGAAACCACACTGGCCGCCGAGTCCGGCATCAAGGGTGCCCTGGCGCGATGGGCGGTCGCAGCGGGTCGGAAGAAGGCGAAGGCGACCATCGCCGGCACGCCGCTCGGACGAGTTGACACGCTTGCCGCCACGCTTGCGGACAAACTGGTGCTCTCCAAGCTGCGAGCGAAGCTCGGGTTGGACGCCATCGATTCGGCCGTGTCCGGGGCCGCCCCGATCGACGTCGCGGCGCTGGAGTTCATGCTCGCCCTCGGAATCCCGGTGATGGAGGCCTGGGGTATGTCCGAGACCTCCGCCGTCACCACCGTGAACCCCGCCGCGCGGCCGAAGTACGGCACTGTCGGCAAAGCCATTCCCGGTACCGACGTGAAACTTGCGGAAGATGGAGAAATCCTCGTCCGCGGCGACGGCGTGATGCGCGGCTACCGAAACGATCCCGACCGGACGGCCGAGGTCCTCGACGGCGCCGGGTGGATCCACACCGGCGACGTCGGGCTGCTCGACAACGAGGGCTACCTGACGATCATCGACCGCAAGAAGGAACTGATCATCAACTCCGGCGGAAAGAACATGTCGCCGAGCAACATCGAGGGAGCGCTCAAAGCAGCGAGCCCACTCGTCGGCTCCGTCGCCGCGATCGGCGACAACCGACCCTATGTCACCGCGTTGATCACCCTCGACCCCGACGCGGCCGCGGCGTTCGCCGACCGCCACGGCATCGCCGACCCGACACCGGACACCCTCGCGAAGCATCCTGAGGTCCTCGCCGCGCTCGACGAAGCCGTCACAACGGCCAACGGACGACTCTCGCGCGTCGAAGGCATCCGTCGGTGGAAGGTGCTGCCGACCTTCTGGTTGCCCGGCGGCGACGAACTCACCCCGACCATGAAACTGCGCCGAGTACCCATCCGAGACAAGTACGCCGCAGACATCGCCGCGCTCTACGAACGCTGAACGCCAACAGCGCATCTCCACCACATCCTCGAGAGGAACCCCAGTCATGTCGCTGGACCATTTGACGACCGAACTTGACGATCTCACCGCACTCGCCCGCGACTTCTTCACCAAGGAGGTCGCACCCCGGCGCGAGGAGTTCGCCGAATCCGGGCAACCCGACCGCGCGCTCTACCGCAGGGCCGGTGAACTCGGCCTGCTCTGCATGTCCGTGCCGGAGGAGTACGGCGGCGGCGGCGCCACCTTCGCGCACGAAGCGGTGCTGTTCCGCGAGCAGGTCCGCGGCGGAGAAATGTCGATGCAGCTCGGCGTGCACACCGGCATCGTCCCGCACTACATTCTCGCCTACGCCAACGAAGAGCAGAAGCGACGCTGGCTGCCGAAGCTCGCCAGCGGTGAGTGGATCGGCGCGATCGCGATGACGGAGCCGGGAACCGGCTCCGACCTCCAGGCGATCACCACCCAGGCCGTCCGCGACGGCGACGACTACGTGATCTCCGGTGCCAAAACGTTCATCTCCAACGGCGCCACCTGCGACCTGATCATCATCGCGGTCAAGACCGACCCCAAGCAGGGCGCATCCGGGATCTCGCTGCTCGCCGCCGAGGTGGGCGACGAGACCCCGGGCTTCGTCCGCGGCCGCAAGCTCAAGAAGATCGGCCAGAAGGGCCAGGACACCACCGAGCTGTTCTTCGACGGACTCCGGGTACCGGCCGCGAACCTGCTCGGGACCGCCGAGGGGCAGGGCTTCATCCAACTGATGCAACAACTGCCCCAGGAACGCCTCATCGTCGGCGTGGCGGCACTCGGCGCGGTCGAGTCGGCATACGAGCACACACTCGCCTACGTCCGGGAACGTCACGCGTTCGGCAAACCGCTGTTCGCCCTGCAGAACACCCGCTTCGAACTCGCGGAGATCACCACGACCCTCGAGGTCATGCGAACCTTCGTCGACGATGCCATCGAGCGGCACCTGCGCGGCGAACTCGACGTCAAACGCGCCGCAATGATCAAGCTCTGGTGCTCCGACCGGCAGACCGAGGTCATCGACCGATGCCTGCAGCTGCACGGCGGCTACGGCTACATGGAGGAGTTCCCCATCGCCCGCCTCTTCGTCGACGGCCGCATCGCCCGCATCTACGCCGGCGCCAACGAGGTCATGAAAGACCTCATCGCCCGATTCCTCTGACCCCGAACGCACTGGAGCAGAACATGACCCACGCCTTCATCTACGAGGCCATCCGCACCCCGCGAGGCCGCGGAAAGAAGACCGGCGCACTGCACGGCGTCAAGCCGATCGACCTCGGCGTCGGACTCGTCCACGAGTTGCTCGCCCGTCACCCGCAGCTCGACCCAGCGACCATCGACGACATCGTCTTCGGTGTCGTCTCCCCGGTCGGCGACCAAGGCGCCGACATCGCCAAGACCATCGCCCTGCGCGCCGGACTCCCCGATTCCGTCGGCGGCGTCCAGCTCAACCGCTTCTGCGGTTCCGGACTCGAAGCGGTCAACACCGCCGCGCAGAAGGTCGTCTCCGGATGGGACGATCTCGTCCTCGCCGGCGGCGTCGAATCGATGTCCCGCATCCCGCTCGGCACGGACGGCGGCGCCTGGCCGATGGACCCGATCACCAACTACGAGACCTACTTCATCCCGCAGGGTGTCGCGGCCGACCTGATCGCCACCATCAACGGCTTCACCCGCGACGACGTCGACGCCTACGCGGTGCGCTCGCAGCAGCGGGCCGCGGCCGCGATCACCGGCGGCTACTTCGCCAAGTCGATCGCGCCGGTCCGTGACGTCAACGGTGCAGTGGTGCTCGACCACGATGAACTTGTCCGCGGCAACACCACCGCGGAAGCACTTGCAGGACTCAAGCCGTCGTTCGCCGACATGGGCAAGCTCGGCGGCTTCGACGCCGTCGCCCTGCAGAAGTACCACTGGGTCGAGAAGATCGACCACGTCCACCACGCCGGCAACTCGTCCGGTATCGCCGACGGCTCCGCGCTGGTGCTCGTCGGCAGCGAGGCCGCGGGCGAGGCCGCCGGACTGACGCCGCGGGCGCGCATCGTCGCGACCGCCACCAGCAGCGCCGACTCCACGATCATGCTGACCGGTCCCGTCCCGGCGACCGAGAAGGTGCTGGCCAAGGCCGGACTCACGGTCGACGACATCGACCTGTTCGAGCTGAACGAGGCGTTCGCGTCCGTCGTCCTGAACTACCAGCAGCACTTCGGCATAGCCGACGACGTCATCAACGTCAACGGAGGTGCGATCGCGATGGGCCACCCGCTCGGCGCCACCGGAGCGATGCTGACCGGAACCATGGTCGACGAGCTCGAGCGTCGCGGCGCCCGCCGCGCCCTGATCACCCTCTGCATCGGCGGCGGCATGGGCGTCGCCACCATCATCGAGCGGGTCTGAGGAGAACCGTCATGACCAACAACCACACCGACGTCATTCGCTGGGAGCAGGACGCCGACGGCGTCGTCACGGTCACCATCGACGATCCCGGCCAGCCCACCAACACCATGACCGACTCGATGGCAGTCGCACTCCGGTTGATCGTCGAACGCCTCGAGGACGAGAAGGACCGCATCACCGGTGTCGTCGTCACCTCGGGCAAGGACACGTTCTTCGCTGGCGGCGACCTGAACAAGCTGATGAACGCCGGTCCCGCCGACTCCGCCGAGATCGCTGCCGGGCTCGATCATTTCAAGGAGTCGTTCCGCCGCCTCGAGACCCTCGGCCGGCCCGTCGTCGCCGCGATCAACGGCACCGCGCTCGGCGGCGGCTTCGAGGTCGCGCTCGCCACGCACCACCGGATCGCCCTGGACAAGAAGGGCAGCCTGCTCGGCCTGCCCGAGGTCACCCTCGGCGTCCTGCCCGGCGCCGGCGGCGTCACCCGCGTCGTCCGCATGCTCGGCGTGACCCCCGCGATCCTGAACGTCGTCGGCCAGGGCCAACGGATGAATCCGTCGAAGGCGCTGAAGGTCGGCATCGTCGACGAGGTCGTCGCCACGGCCGACGAGATGCTCGCCCGCGCGAAGGCGTGGATCGCCGAGAACCCCGATGCTGCGCAGCCCTGGGACCGCAAGGGCTACAGAATCCCTGGTGGGGCCCCGAGCTCACCCGCCCTCGCCGCCCACCTGCCCGCTGTGCCGGCCAATGTACGCAAGCAGCTCAAGGGTGCACCGATGCCGGCCCCGATCGCCGTGGTCGCCACCGCGGTTGAGGGTGCACAGGTGGACATCGACACCGCCTTCGCCATCGAGACCCGCTACTGCACGAACCTGATCTGCGGCCAGGTGTCGGCGAACATGATCAAGGCACTGTTCTTCGACCTCAATGCCGTGAACAAGGGCCAGACCCGGCCCACTGACTACCCGGAGCGCCGCGCCGAGAAGGTCGCCGTCCTCGGCGCCGGCATGATGGGCGCGGCAATCGCCTATGTGGCTGCGCTATCTGGTGCTGAAGTGGTTCTGCGGGACATCACCATGGATGCGGCCGAGCGCGGTAAGGACTACTCCCGACGTTTGCTCGACGCGTCCGTGGCCAAGGGGCGTATCGACGAGGTCAAGCGCGACGCTGTTCTCGGCCGGATCCTCGCAACAGACAACATCGCCGACGTCAAGGATGCCGACCTCGTCGTCGAGGCGGTGTTCGAAGATGTCGAGCTGAAGAAGAAGGTCCTCGCCGAGGTCGCCGCCAACGTAGGCAACGACGACGTGCTACTTGCCTCGAACACCTCAGCCCTGCCGATTGGCGAGATGGCCTCCGCCGTCGACCGCCCGGACAACGTGATCGGTCTCCACTTCTTCTCCCCTGTCGACAAGATGCCGCTCGTCGAGGTCGTCGTCGGCGAGAGCACCTCCGACGAGGCACTGGCCCGCGCACTCGACTTCGTCAAGCAGATTCGCAAGACACCCATCGTCGTCAAGGACGTGTACGGCTTCTACGCGAACCGCGTCATCGCCAAGTTCGTGGACGAGGCGCTGTCCCTCGTCGCAGAAGGCATGCATCCGGCGAGCGCCGAACAGGCCGCGCTGCAGGCCGGATTCCCTGCTGGCGCACTGACACTCTTCGACGAGATCAACATGAAGACCATCGCGAAGATCCGCGCCGGATTCATCGCCGACGCGAAGTCCCGTGGCATCCCGTTCGTACCCAGCGCCTCTTACCCGCTCGTCGACCGGATGCTCGAGGAGTTCGACCGACCGGGGCGACTCGAGGGCCGCGGCTTCTACGAGTACGACGGGCCGGCGGGCAAGCGGCTGGGTCTGTGGCCGCGAATAGCCGAGGACTACCACCGCCCGTTCGTCGACATCCCGTTCGACGACGCCAAGGAGCGGATGCTCGTCGCCGCAGCGATCGAGGCCTACCAGTGCTACGACGAGGGTGTGATCACCACCGTCGCTGAGGCGAACATCGGCTCCATCATGGGGATTGGATTTCCCGCCTGGACGGGAGGCGCGCTGCAGTACATCAACCAATACAATGGTGGTCTCGCCGGATTCGTTGCCCGCGCCGATCAACTTCGGGAACGCTACGGCGACCGGTTCGTGGTCGCAGGTTCGCTACGTGCGTCGGCTGCGAGAGGCGAGCGGCTGCTGTGACAGCATTGACGCCATGACGACCAACCTCGAACCTCGGTGGCGACGCCTGGAGCCGGATGAGCGGCGGTCTGCGATCCTGACTGCCGCCATCCGGGTCTTCGGTGAGCAACCCTACGGGTCCGTCCAGATGGCGGCGGTCGCCAAAGAGGCCGGTGTCGCCCGAGGGCTGCTCCACCACTACTTCGGGACCAAACGAGACCTGTACCTCGAAGTCGTGCGTGCGATGATGTTCGTCCCGATGCTCGACGACGTGGACCTCCCTGAGGGGACGCTGCGCGAGCGGGTGACCGCGTCCGTCGACTGGCTGATGAAGGTTCTGGCGGCCCACGGTCGGACCTGGCTCGCGGTCGGCGTTGATGGGGGAGGCAACGACCCTGAACTGCGGGCGATCCTCGACGAGGCCGACAACCAAGCGGCCGATCGGGTTCTCGAGGCGATCGGGTTCACGGGCACCGGGAGCGCGCGGGTCACCGCACTGGCGACCATCCGTGCGTACGGCGGGATGGTGAAGGCCGCAGTGCGGGAATGGGTGGACCACGAGACCCTCACACAGGATCAGGTGCGGGAGGTTCTCAGCGAGACGCTGGTAGTTCTGGGCGAGCGAATCGTCCGCTAACCGCGACGGGTGGGGGTTGAGGGGAGTGTCGGCCCCCACCCGCCGACGGTCAGCCCTGACGGCAGGCCGCGGCCGCGGCTACCGTCTCCGTGTCCACCAGTCGGTCGGTCGGAACGGGTGTGTCGTACTCCAGGTTGCCCTGGGCCATCGTCCACTCCTGCAGCTCCTCGACGTACGTGTCAGCGCCGTCCATGCTGAGGGTTGGATCAAACGTCAACGGAACACCCTCGCGCAGCGACGCCTCGTCCTGGTCGAGTGCCGCCGCGAGCAACCGCACCGTTTCCGGGTTCCCGCGGTAGTTGCCTTGCAGATACTTCTCGGACACGTCCCCGACCACCATCATGAACCGCTTGAGAACCTCGGGGCGGTCACCGAGCGACGGGCCGGCGAGCAGTGCGCTGCCGTTCACGCCCGGCTCGTACGTCCCGAGCAAACGGAGGTTCTCGTCCTTCGCTGCCATCCGCTCGAACGGCTGCGACAGCCACGCCGCCGCCACCGCGCCGTTCTCCAGTGACGCAAGCGAATCCGCGCCGCTGAGCACCGTCCACTTTACGTCGTCAAGGGTCATGCCCTGTTCAGTCAACGACTTCTCGAGCAGCTTGGCACCCGCGCCGGTCCCGGCCGGCGCGACAGGCGTCGCGATCAGCTGACCCTTCAGACCTGACAGGTCGAGTTCGTCACCTGTCCCCACGTACCGGATGTTCGCCCAGTATCCGGGCAGCTCCTCCGTCTCTTCCGTCGACGGCAGCTCGTACAACGGCATCACCCACCGCAGGTTCATCCCGCTGTTGGCCATGTTGAAGTTGGCGGTACTGAACGACGTCATCTGCCCGTCGAGTCTGCGTTGCGCGATCTGGGGAAGGGCGTCCGCGGTGGGCAGCGGCTCGATCTTGACATCCAGGTTCGCCTCATCGAACGCTCCGCTTTCGATCGCGAGCAGCACAGGCGCCATTCCCTCGATCAGTTGCCCGGCGGCGAGCGTCACCGATTCGCGAGCCGACGACGTGGGGCATGCCTCGGACGAGCCACCTTCCGCTGCAGTGGAATTGGTTCCTTCGGGTGTGGAGCAACCAGTCAGAGCGAGGGGTACGACCGCCGCGAAGGCGGCAGTGGTGAGCACATTTCTCAGTGGGCGCATGTGGGGGCCTTCCGTGGGAACGGGTCATGGATGTGATGAGACGCAGACCACATCACGGCGCTGTGTGGTGTCAACGAACGGGAGCGTCGCGCCAACCCGCCGTAGCCGGCCTCCGCAGCCCTGACCTGCTCCTTCGCGGAACCCATTCAATTCTCCGGCACCGCCCGTCGGCAACTGGTCCTTGTTCGGCGCTGGTCGGGCCGCATTCAATCGGAAGAACCCGAAAGTCCCGGAATTGGAAAGGTGGAACCCCTATGCGTGACGTCGTCATCGTCGAAGCCGTGCGGAGCCCCATCGGTCGCCGCAGGAAGGGCCTCGCCGATGTGCATCCCGTGGAACTCGCGGGTCAGGTCCTGCGCGGTCTGATCGACCGGTCGGGCCTCGACCCCCTCCTGGTGGACGACGTGATCATGGGTTGTGTGTCCCAGGCAGGGGAACAGGCGGGGAACATCGCACGGATGGCTGCGCTCTCCGCAGGGTGGCCGGAATCCGTTCCCGGCGTCACCGTCGACCGACAGTGCGGATCATCGCAGCAGGCAGTACATTTCGCCGCAGCGTCGATCCTGTCAGGTATGCAGGACATCGTGGTGGCCGCGGGAGTCGAGTCGATGACCAGGGTCCCGATGGGCACCGCCCGGATGGGGGTGGAGTCGGCACTTGGGCCCAGCCTGGAACAGCGATACGGGATCACCCGTTTCAATCAGGGCACCGGCGCCGACCGGATCGCCGAAGAGTGGCAGCTGTCGCGACGGCAACTCGACGAACTGTCCGCCGTGTCCCACCACCGTGCGGCCGAGGCGCAACGCACAGGAACGTTCGCCGACGAGATCCTTCCCGTCACCACCCCCAACGGCAACGTGGTGGCGGCCGACGAGGGCATCCGACCCGAGACGACCGCCGAGACCCTCGCCGCGCTCGAGCCCGCATTCGGCGGGTTGCACACTGCCGGCTCCGCGTCCCAGGTCTCGGACGGGGCCGCGGCCCTGCTCCTGATGACGTCGGAGCGCGCCGCCGAACTCGGCCTGACCCCGATGGCGCGCCTGCACTCATTCAGTGTCGTTGGCTCCGACCCACTCACGATGCTGACCGGCCCGATCCCGGCGACGGCGGCCGTGCTCGCCAAAGCGGGTCTCGGGATCGACGACATCGACACCTTCGAGGTGAACGAAGCGTTTGCGTCGGTCCTCGGAGCCTGGCTGACGGAAACAGGCGCCGACCCAGCACGCACGAATCCGCAGGGCGGCGCCATTGCTCTCGGGCACCCGCTCGGTGCGTCCGGCGCCCGGCTCATGACCACGATGGTCCATCGCATGAAGCGGGAGGGCAGTCGCTGGGGCCTGCAAGCCATGTGCGAGGGCGGCGGCATGGCGAACGCGACGGTCGTGGAGGCTCTCGCATGAGCACACCCAGTGTGCTGGTCGCCCGCGACGGTGCGGTCACGACACTGACCCTCAATCGCCCCGACCGCAAGAACGCGCTCGACCGATCCGCGTGGATCGCGCTGCGCGAGGCCGTCGAGGATGTGGCTGACGACGGGACCACGCGAGCGATGGTGGTGCAGGGCGCCGCGGACACCTTCTGCTCCGGCGCCGATGTCACCGCGGGTGGGGGTCCGGCGGCGCACCCGTCCGCCCGGATGCGGTTGATCACCAGTGCCGTCGTCGCGCTGCACGAGATCCCGGTGCCGACGATCGCCAAGGTCGACGGCGACGCGGTGGGCGCGGGCTGGAACCTTGCTCTCGCTTGCGATCTCGTCGTCGCCACGACCCGTTCGCGATTCTCCCAGATCTTCGCCCGGCGCGGCCTGTCGGTCGACTGCGGCGGATCGTGGTTGCTGCCACGGATGGTCGGGGTGCACCGCGCGAAGGAACTCCTGTTCCTGCCGGACCTACTCGACGCGACGGCGGTCCATCAGCTGGGGCTGGTGAACCGGCTGGTGGACGCGGCCGATCTCGAATCCACGGTTGCCGAGCTGGCGGCACGGATCGCAGCCGGACCACCAGTCGCGCTCGCGCAGAACAAGGCGTTGGTCAACGCTGCGTTCAACGGCACGTTCGCCGAGGCCGTCGCGCGCGAGAACGACGCCCAACTCATCAATTTCGCGACCGACGCACCGGTCGGTCGCGCCGCTGCGGTGGCCCGCGAGACACCGCGATTCGAAGGACGGTGGCAACTGTGACCACACCCGGACCGATACGCACACCCTTCACGGAGCTGTTCGGGATCGACGTACCGCTCGTGCAGGGCGGGATGCAGTGGGTCGGACGGGCGGAGATGACCGCCGCCGTCGCCAACGCTGGAGCTCTCGGCTTCCTCACTGCGCTCACCCAGCCGTCTCCGGCCGCGCTCGCAGCGGAAATCGAGCGGACCCGAGGGCTGACCGATCGCGCCTTCGGCGTCAACCTGACGATCCTGCCCACGATCAATCCGCCCCCGTACGACGAGTACTGCCGGGTGATCGTGGACAGCGGGGTCAGGATCGTCGAGACAGCAGGCAATCTGCCCGCTCATATCGTCGAGATGCTGAGCCCGCACGGCGTCAAGATCATTCACAAGTGCACGAGCGTCCGGCACGCGATGAAGGCCGAGTCCCTCGGCGTTGCCGCGATCAGCATCGACGGCTTCGAGTGCGCGGGCCATCCCGGTGAGGACGACATCGGAGGACTCGTGCTGATACCGCGCACCGTCGAAAGCGTGTCGATTCCCGTCATCGCCTCGGGTGGCATCGCCGACGCCCGAGGGCTCGTCGCGGCCCTCGCGCTCGGCGCCGATGGGGTGAACATGGGGACACGCTTCATGTGCACCCAGGAGTCGCCGATCCACCCGGACATCAAGGACGCCATCGTCAACGCCGATGAGCGGGCAACGGAACTCATCTTCCGTCAGCTGAACAACACGGCGCGCGTTGCCAGCAATGACGTCAGCCGGGAGGTGGTCCGGCGCCTGAACGACGGTGCAGTGTTCGAAGACATTCGCGAACTCGTCGCAGGGGCCAGGGGGCGCCGGGTGTACGAGAACGGCGATCCCGACCTGGGTATCTGGACCGTCGGCACGTCGCAAGGCCTGATTCACGACGTCCCCACAGTGGCGGAACTCGTCGAGCGCATTGTCCTCGAAGCCACCGATCTCATCGCGAACCGGCTCGCTCCGCTGGTTCCCGTTCCGAACGGACAGTTCGCATGACCGACGAAGTACTGATCGAACGCACCGACGGTGTACTACTCATCACCCTCAACCGACCGGACGCGCGCAATGCCATGACGCTCGCGATGGCCGAGCGCATCGGGGCGGCCGTCGACGACCTAGAGTCGGACGACACCTTGTCGGCGGCGGTCATCGCTGGAACGGGGACCGCGTTCTGTGCGGGAATGGACCTCAAGGGCTTCCTCCGCGGTGAGAAGCCGTCGATTCCCGGTCGCGGGTTCGGCGGGATTGCACAGCGGCCGCCGACGAAGCCGCTGATCGCAGCGGTCGAGGGATGGGCGCTGGCGGGAGGATTTGAACTCGTGCTGGCATGCGACCTGGTGGTCGCCTCTGAAACCGCCCGATTCGGGCTTCCCGAGACGAAACGTGGCCTGGTCGCGGCGGCAGGTGGGCTCTTCCGCCTTCGCGAGCGCATCCCGGCCAACATCGCGCTCGAGCTCATTCTGACCGGTGAGCCCATCGACGCGGGGCGCCTACATCACTACGGCCTGGTCAATCACGTGACCCCCGGCGGGCAGGCGCTGGATCGAGCACTCGAGCTGGCAGCCACCATCGCCGCGAACGGGCCCCTCGCCGTCGCGGCGAGCAAGCGAGTATTCGTGGAGTCCGTCGACTGGGATTTGGAGGACAGGTTCGCCCGGCAGGCGCCGATCACCGCGCCGATCGCGACGAGCAACGACGCGCGTGAGGGTGCCGCGGCGTTCGCCGAGAAGCGGCGCCCGGTGTGGACCCGGTCATGAGCCCGGCGCCGCTGACCGGCATTCGCGTGGTAGAGCTCGGCGGTGTCGGCCCGACACCGTTCTGCGCGATGATGCTGGCGGACCACGGTGCAGAGGTGACCCGTCTCGTTCGACCCGGCGCCGTGCCGCGCCCGGCCGTCCTGGACCGCGGAAAGCGGATCGTCGAGATCGATCTCAAGGATCCGAGCTGCCGCCAGGAGGTTTTGGCGCTCGTCGCAGACGCGGACGCCGTGATCGAAGGATTCCGTCCCGGCGTCGCGGAACGGCTCGGCCTCGGACCAGACGACGTGGCCGGCGTGAGGCCCGGGATCGTCTACGGCCGTATGACCGGGTGGGGGCAGAGCGGCCCACTTGCCGACAGTGCCGGGCACGACATCAACTACATCGCGGTCAGTGGCGTACTCGGTTCGATTCGCCGGGAGCCGGACCGACCGGTGGTTCCCCTCAACGTGGTGGGTGACTTCGGAGGCGGTGCGATGATGCTCGCGTTCGGTCTGGTCAGTGCGCTCCTGAGAGCCAAAGACACCGGTGTCGGTGCCATCGTCGATGCGGCGATGGTGGACGGGTCCGCTGCCCTCATGGCCATGACGTGGGGATTTGCCGCGGAGGGTCGGTGGTCGGAGCCCGCAGGCCGGAACCTGCTCGATGGGGGCGCACCCTTCTATGACACCTACACTTGCGCCGATGGTCGTCATGTCGCAGTAGGGGCCATCGAACCGCAGTTCTATCGCGAGCTCCTGGACGGTCTCGACCTGACGGACCAGGTGGACCCCCGAGACCAGCACGACCGCGATGCCTGGCCGCAGCATCGCCGACTCTTCGAGTCCCGGTTCGCAACTCGCGACCGGGACGGATGGGTCGAGCACTTCGCTGGGCGCGACGCGTGCGTGTCGCCAGTTCTGGCCATGCATGAGGCCCCGCATCATCCTCACAACCGTGAACGCGCTGTCTTCTCCACGGACGCCAACGGATTCGCGTTGCCGGAACCCGCGCCACGGATTACCGCACTCGGCTCCTCTCGCCGGGACTGACAATCAAGGAGACGCCATGACCACATCGATCTACCAGCCTGAACACGAGGCGTTCCGCGGGTCCGTGCGGACCTTCCTCGAACGCGAGGTGGTGCCGCACTTCAACGAATGGGAGAAGTCCGGCAAGGTGCCGCACGACTTCTACACGAAAGTCGGCGATCTCGGCCTGTTCGGACTGCGAGTGCCGGAGGAGTACGGGGGCGGCGGATTGGAGAACAGCTTCCTGTATCAGTCGGTGTGGACCGAGGAATGCAGCCGCGCGGGTGTGGCTCTCGGGGGAGTGGGGACCCATGCGAACCTCGTCATTCCCTACATCCTCGCCAACGGTTCCCCAGAGCAGAAGAAGCGCTGGTTGCCGGACATGGTCGACGGACGTCGCATGGGCGCCATCGCGATGACGGAACCGGCGACGGGTTCCGATCTGGCCGGCATGCGGACGAGCGCCCGAAAGGACGGCGGCGACTGGGTACTGAACGGGCAGAAGACGTTCATCACCGGTGGCATCAACGCCGATCTGGTGATCGTCGCGGCACGCACGAGCACGCACGAGGAGCGCCGTAAGGGGCTCTCCCTGTTCGTGGTCGAGTCGCACTTCGACGGATTCAGCCGAGGTCGCAACCTCGAGAAGATGGGTCAGAAGG
Organism: Rhodococcus sp. LW-XY12; assembly: GCF_019317345.1. NCBI lineage: Bacteria > Bacillati > Actinomycetota > Actinomycetes > Mycobacteriales > Nocardiaceae > Rhodococcus > Rhodococcus sp. LW-XY12. The sequence continues at coordinate 149,372 of NZ_CP079226.1, read as the reverse complement.
CCACTGACACCGCCGAGTTGTTCTTCGAGGACGTGCGGGTCCCCATGGGCAACCTCCTCGGAGAGGAGGGGGCGGCGTTCAGCTATCTCGCCCACAACCTGGTCGGTGAACGCTTGGGTATCGCCCTCGGAGCCCAGGTTTCCGCGGAGACCGCGCTGCGCATCACAATCGACTATGTCAAGGAACGCAAGGTCTTCGGCCAGCCGGTCGCCGGCTTCCAGAACACGAAGTTCGAACTTGCCTCCTGCCGAACCGAGATCGCCGCAGGTCGAGCACTGATCGACCAGTACATGCTCGCGCACGAGGCCGGCGAGCTGACCGCCTCCGAGGCGTCCATGGCGAAGGTGTACTGCACGGAGTTGCAGTCGCGTGTCATCGATCGGTGTCTGCAACTGCACGGAGGGTACGGGTTCATGAGTGAGTACCGGATCAGCCGGATGTACACTGACTCTCGAATCTCTCGCATCTATGGCGGCACCAACGAGGTGCAGCGGGGCATCATCGCCAAGTCGATCGGGCTGTGATCTCCCCGGCTCCGCCCGACCAGGATCGGAGGGGCAATGGAGCTGCAGCAGCTACGCTTCTTCGTGGTGGTCAGCGAGCAAGGAAGCATCAGCGCCGCCGCCTCCGTGCTGCAGGCCTCCCCGGCCACCATTTCGGAGGCACTGCAGACGCTTGAGCGCAAGCTCGGGACACCGTTGTTCTACCGGCTCGGCACCGGGATGGCCCTGACCTCGGCCGGGTACGCGATGCTTGGAACCGCGCGGCGCCTGACACGACTTGCCGCAGCAACCCCCGAGGCCATCCGACAGGACGGCGGCGCTGCCGCGGCTCGGCTCACCGTCTGTCTGATCGACAACTCGGCCTCGGGGGCGGGGCCACGGTGCATCGCCAGTTTTCTTCGACAGAGTTCACGGGCATCGGTGGTCACGACCCGCGCGGCGAACGCGACGGACGCGGCCGATCTCGTCAAGAGTGGGATGGCCGACGTCGCGATCGTCGTTGTCGGGCGGACGGCCGCCCAGGCGAACGATCTCTCCTCGCTCGTTCTGGACACCGAAACCGTTCTCGCCGTTCACCCTCCCGGCACCGTGGTTCCGGCGGAGGGATTGACCCTGGAAGATCTCTCCGAACGCCCGCTGGTTCTGTCCAGTTCGTCTTCCGACATCTATCCGGCATTGGCGGAGCACTTCAGCCTGCTCGGTTCACCGCGGCGGGTTCCCCTACGCGCCTCCCGCCGGGAGGACCGCTTGAGTTTGGTCGCCGCCGGGCTGGGGTCGAGCTTCATCACCGACCGGGACCGGGCCCGTGCGGAGCACATCGGCGCCGTGGTGTGCCCGTTGAACCCTGTCCTCGAACGTGACGTCCACCTGCTGTGGGCCGAGGATCGGGAATCAGGCGTCACTCAGGACTTCGTCGAGGTCTGCAGGGCGGAAGCGGAGACCAATCTCGCCGCGCGGACGAAGGCTTGAGCTGCGGGTGTCAGCGGTCCAGTGCGATGGACCAGTCCGACGTCGCGGAGCAGGGGCGGAGAGAGCGACCGACGTGGTGTCCCCGGGAGCACGATGTCGGCGGCTGCGTCTGAGACGAAGGTCGCAACTGCTCCGTACGACACTACGTCCCAAAGGGTTTCGCGCTCGGCTGCGGTCAGGAGCACTCGCTCGGCCACCGCGACGATGTGCCGCGCGGAACGCGACTGTCCCGCGCTCGCGCGGTCGAGCAGCGCAAACGGCAGCAGCCGGGTCTGCGCCTTGGTCAAGGGTTCCGCCCCGTCGCCGATAACCGACTCGGCGCCGACCACGACAATCTCCTCGCTGCCGAGCAGGTGGGTGACCAGCGACTCCTCATGCATCGGCAGCTCGACGAAACCGAGCTCGGCCGCACCGTTGCGAACGAGCGTCGCCGCTCCCTCCGGGGACCGGCCGTCGAGCACGACAACCTGTATCTGAGGATGGCGCGCGAGCATTGCCCGTGCGATGGCCGGGAGCGGAAACACCCCGAAGGTGCTCGACGTCGCCACCGTGACCCGCCCGGTCCGCAGCTGAACGACCTCTTCGACCTGGGCGCGGGCCAGATCGACCTGTTCGATGATCTCGCGGGCTTGCACTTCCAGTTCGCGGCCCTCCGGCGTCAGTTGTAGCTGCCGCCCGACCCGGGTGAACAAGGTGACGTCGAGGCGCTTTGCGAGAGTCCGCATAGCCTGCGACAGCGACGGCTGCGACATGTAGAGGGCCTGCGCCGCAGCGGTGACGTTCCCGTGATCGATTACCGCAACAAAGTACCGAAGCAGCCGTAGATCCATGGCATCAGCCTACAAGGATCGTGACGGAATCCATACTCGCTCACAGCCTTTACCCAGCCATAGGCACTTCCGACCGACGATTTCGACGTTTGGACTTTGTGTGACGTGCTCCACTTCGGCTTGGCTTCAGGGCAACGCCAAACAACGCGGAGGACTGTCATGATTTGCACAGGTAGTCGACAACGGGACGCCTGGTCTGCCCGCAGACTTCCCGCCGTCGAGCAGATCGCTCCCGACGTGTGGGCTGTTCCGGTGCCCGCCGGCAGCCTCCCGATCCGATACACACTCTGCTACCTGATTGCGGATGACGACGGTTGCGTCCTTATCGACCCCGGCCTGAACACCGACGAGGCGTGGACCACGCTCGTGCGCGGAGCCGCCGAGTGCGGATTCGACCTCGCTGACGTGACCCGTGTCCTGATCACACACATGCACCCGGATCATTTCGGCCTCACACCGCGACTGCTCGAGCACGCGCCGCAGTCGAGGGTGTGGCTCCATATCGCGGACGCGGACACCGTGCGGCCCGACCGGTCTGCGTTCAACGAGGCACGAACGGCCGTATGGCGGAGTCTCATGGCGACGACAGGGTGCCCGGACCCTGTCCGCATCGGCGAGCGCGCGCTCCGATCGCCGCGGCTGGCACCAGACCTGCTGCACCGCGTGGACTTTGTGGCCGACGGTGATCGAATCGAGGTCGCGGACCGCACCCTCACGGCGTGGTGGACCCCCGGTCACACCCCAGGCCACCTCTGCTTCGCGGACGAGCGTGCCCGCGTGCTGTTCAGCGGTGACCACCTGCTGCCGACGATCTCGCCGAACATCAGCCAGCTGTACCACCTCGAGGACGACGTGCTGGCGCTCTACCTCTCGTCGCTCGACCGCGTCGCGCTGTGCGATGAGTGGGAAGTGTTGCCCGCCCATCAATTCCGATTCCGAGGGGCGCGGGAGCGGGTGCGGGACTTGCAGGAACACCACACCGACCGGCTCGACGAGATCGCGACGGTGTTGCGAGTGCGCGGACCGATCTCCTGCTACGACGTGGCACTCGCGCTGAGCTGGCACCGGCCGATCGGTGAGCAGGACTTCCGCGCGACCAACCTCGCGGTGAAAGAGACCCTGGCGCACCTTGTACATCTGCGAAGGCAAGGACGCGCAGTACTCGACGCCGGCGAACGCTGGCGCCCGAACTCAACGAAAGAGAGTGGAGCAAATGACCGTAGCTTCGTGTGAAGGCCGGGTGGTCATCGTCACCGGCGCAGGGCAGGGACTCGGTGCCGCGTATGCGGAACGGCTCGCCGCCGCGGGCGCGAAGGTGGTGGTCAACGACCTCGGTGTGACTCTTGACGGTAGGCCTGACCCTGATGCGCCCGCCGCATCCGTAGTCGACCGCATCACCAGCGCGGGAGGCGAGGCGATCTTCAGTGGGCACGACATCTCGAACTGGAACCAGGCCGAGGACCTGATCCGGCTAGCGGTGGACACCTGGGGACGGTTAGACGTCCTCGTCAACAACGCTGGGGTCCTGCGCGACCGGACCATCGCGAAAATGACGGAGGCCGAGTTCGACGCGGTGATCAACGTCCATCTGAAAGGTACGTTCAGTACGCTCCATCACGCCGCAGTGCACTGGCGGGAACGCGCCGACGCCGGCGAGAAGGTGGATGCGCGGGTCATCAACACGACATCGGTGTCGGGGCTCTTCGGCAACGTCGGGCAGGCCAACTACTCGGCAGCCAAGGCGGGTATCGCCGCGATGACGATCGTCGCCTCACTCGAACTTGCCCGCTTCGGCGTGACCGCCAACTGCATCAGCCCAGGAGCCGCGACCAGGATGGTCGCCTCGATCCCCGGCCGGGATCCGGCCACCGTGAACGACGAGATGTCACCCCGCTGGCCCGCAGCGGTGGTGGAGTGGCTCGCTTCGCCACGCAGCGCCGACGTCACCGGGCGGGTCTTCCTCTCCTCCGGGCGAAAAGTGGCCGTCGCCGAGGGCTGGTCGCACGGTCCCAGCGCCCCGCCTGCGGATGACATCGACACGCTCGACAAGACGCTCCACGAGTTGCTCGAGATCGCTCGCCCGAACGCAGACATGCGCGGGCCCAAGTGATGTTGCTCTACGACAACGTCGGGGCCGGTTCCGAACCGTGGAGTGCCGACTGGACGACGGACGACACGCTGCTCTACAACCTCGCGGTCGGCTCCGGCCCGCAGGACCTGCACCTCGTCACCGAGAACTCGCAGGGCATTGAACTGCAGGCACTCCCGACCTTCGCGGCGGTGCTGGGCGGCTCGCTGCGGCCGGTCAAACACCTTGTCGGCGAGTTCCCCTCGCACTGCATTGTTTTCGCGGGGCAGCGGGTGGAGTTGCACGCGACGCTGCCGGCAGAGGGACGGATCGACGTCACCACGAGCATCGTGTCGATGACCGATCGTAGTACGGGCGTGGTACTCGAGACGGCAGCCATGGCTCGCAATCATGCCGACGGGACGCCGCTGTTCACGTCACACTCGTCCTACTTCCTGCGGGGTCTCGGCTCGAAGCCGATGTCGAGCGGCGAACGTCCGGCCCTAGTCGAGCAGATGTGGGGCGCGAGCGTGACGGCGTCCACCCGCGACGACCAGGCGTTGCTCTACCGGCTGTGCGGTGATCGCAATCCGTTGCACAGCGATCCGACATTCGCCGCCCGTGCCGGTTTCGGCCGGCCGATCCTCCACGGGCTCTGCACCTGGGCGACCGTTGCGCGCACGGTGATCGGCAGGGTACTCGGCTCCGACGTCGGTGCGGTGGCCGAGATCGACGGACAGTTCCGCAACCCGGTGTTTCCCGGTGAGTCCATCGAGATCGACGTGGCACAGGTGGATGAGTGCGAGTTGGTCTACCGAGCACGCGTGGGCGAACGTGTCGTCGTCGACGGCGGCCGGATACGCACGACCAGGGGGGTGACTCTGTGACCACGGAGCCCATGCCGGTGCCGGAGCCGACGCCGCTCACCGCGCCGTACTGGGACGCGGCGCGACGGGGAGAACTGCACCTGCAGCGATGCGCGCGCTGCGACGAGGCGATCGGATACCCACGGCTGAACTGTCCGAGCTGCGGGGGCAGGGAACTCGGGTGGTTCCGGGCACAGGGCACGGGGCGCATCTGGAGCTACGTGGTCGTCGAACGGACCGAGCCAGCGTTCGCCGCCGCCGCGCCGTACGTTGTCGCCGTTATCGAGTTGGACGAGGGCCCGCGGTTGCTCTCCGTGATTCGAGGAGTGGAGGCCCGACACGACATGTCTCTCATGGACCGGCGGGTACGGGTGGAGTTCGAACCACGCGGGAACCAGCAGATCCCGGTCTTCACGGTTCAGGAGGAGCACGCATGACCACCGGTTGCCACATCATCGGTGCCGCGGAAACCGAACGGCTCGGCCGCATTCCGGACCAGTCCGTGCTGGAGCTGAACGTCGAGGCTGGCCTGAGGGCACTCTCCGACGCGGGCGTGGGGATCGGGGACATCGACGGTGTCGCGGGGGCCTACTCACCCCACCAGGTGGCACACGCCCTCGGCGTGCAGCCCCGATGGGTCGACACGACCAATGTCGGCGGGTGCTCATTCATGGCCCACGTCCGCCACGCCTCGGCCGCGCTGAGGGCCGGGCACGCGAACGCGGTGCTCATCACCCACGGTGAATCGAACCGATCTCGGGTCGGTGTACCCCCCCGGCCCCGCGATCCTGCCGCCCTGGTTGGGCAGTTCGAGGAACCGTACGGGGCACGCGCCCCGTACACGAAATTCACCCTGCCCGCGCTTCGCTATATGCACGACCACGGTCTGACCGAGTCCGACCTTGCGGCGGTTGTCGTCGCGCAGCGGGAGTGGTCGCACCAGAACGCGCGGGCGGGACGCCGCGACCGAGTCACGATCGACGAGGTGCTCGCGGCGCCGGTCCTGGCGTGGCCGTTCCGGGTCCCGCAGGTCTGCATGGTGACGGACGGCGGTGGAGCCCTCGTGCTGGTCCGGGCGGAGGACGTCGGTCCTGCCCAGAAGGGCAGGGCGGTCGAGGTCCTCGGCACCGGCGAGGGCACGGATTCGCTGATGGTCGCGTATATGCCGGACGCCGGCGTCTCGCGTGCGGCTCGGCAGGCCGCAGGCGACGCCTTTGCCGAGGCGGGGCTGCAGCACTCCGACATCGACCACGTGATGAACTACGACGCCTTCGCGCACTTGCCGTGGATCGGACTAGAAAGCATGGGCTTCTTCGAACCCGGCGCAGCGGCACGGTTCATCGCCGACGGCGGCACGAGCCCGGGTGGTGCGCTCCCGCTCAACACCAACGGAGGCGGCCTCGCCTACACACATACCGGCATGTACGGGATGTTCGCGTTGACGGAGTCCGTGCGCCAGATCCGGGGCGAGGCGGACGCCGACGCGGGGGTGGTTGGTACCAGCCTCGCCCTCGGGTTCGGTGGAATGTTCACCGCTGCTGCCGTCACCATTCTCGGCCGTCCCCGTTGACTGGACATATGGATATAGTGAAGGAGAAATTATGCGCAGCTTCTATTCGTACGCCGAGACCACGCCCGATCGAGCGGCGGTCGTAGACCCCGACGGCACAACCACTTCGTTCGGCGACCTCGCGGCCCGGGTGAATCAGCTGACTCACCTCATTGTCGCCCGTGACCTCGATCCCGGCGCGTCGGTCTGCGTGCTGCTGCCCAACGGCGCGGCTCTGTTGGCGGTACAGCGCGCTGTTCTTCAGCAGCCGTTGTACCTGACGACGATCAACTGGCACTTCGCCGCCCCGGAAGTGGCTCACATCCTCCAGGACAGCGATGCGCGGATCGTATTCACCACTGCGGAGTACGCCAGACTCGTCCGGGAGGCGTGCCTGCTGGCCGGCCTCCCGACCGATCGCATCGTCGAGCTCGACCGGACCGGAGGCAACGCAGAAGTCGAGGCGCACCCGCTGACCCGACCGGAGTCTTCCGCTGGCGGAAGCAGGATGCTCTACACCTCAGGAACCACCGGCAAGCCGAAGGGGGTTCGTCGCCCGCTGCCTGCAGGCGGGCCGGACGCGGTCGCCGCGGCGGCCGTCGAGCGGGCCGAGAAGTATGACGTGAACCACGAGGGTGGGGTGTATCTCTCGGTCGCTCCCATGTATCACGCCGCCCCGCTGTCGTACGCCGACCAGGCACTGGAGGTCGGCCACACGGTCGTCATCCTGCCTCGCTGGTCTGCTGTGACCGCGCTCGACGCCATCGAGCAGTACCAGGTGACCTGGGCATACCTCGTCCCACTCATGATGCAGGACATGTTGGAGGTCAGGGATTCCCACCGAGTCGACGTATCCAGTCTCCGGACCGTCATCCACACGGCGGCGCCGTGCCCGCCGTCGGTGAAGCGGGCGATGATCGATTGGCTCGGTCCCGTCCTCAACGAGGTGTACGGAGGCACCGAGGGGTCGGCCACGCTCATCACCTCCAAGGAGTGGCTGGCCCGACCAGGATCCGTCGGACGTGCGCGGGCCGGGGTCCGGATCACCATCCGGGGGGAGAACGGTGAAGGGTTGCCACCCGGCGAGATCGGGGCGATCTACTTCGAGAACGCCAAGACGCCGTTCGAATATCACAACGCGCCCGAGAAGACGAAATCGTCACGCATCGCGAACGAGATCACGCTGGGCGACATCGGATATCTCGACGACGACGGGTACCTCTACCTCTGCGACCGCACCGCAGACACCATCATCTCGGGTGGTGTGAACGTCTATCCCGCCGAGATCGAACACGCATTGGTCGAGTTGCCCACCATCCGGGAGGCCTGCGTGGTGGGCCGGCCCGATCCGCGATGGGGCGAGTCGGTCCACGCCGTTGTCGTGACCGCGGAGCCAGTCGAGGATCACGACTCGCTGCGCGCGGAGGTGGAGACGGCACTGCGGACGAAGATCGCGGGCTACAAGGTTCCCCGCACGTTCGAGTTCGTCGACGAGCTCCCGCATTCGGAGGTGGGCAAGCTGCTCCGCCGGGTGGTGCGTGAGCGGGTCGTCGCGGAGTCCGGTTTCGCGAACGGCGGCGCACTGGCGAGCGCGCTTGGTGTCGACGGTTCGAACTGAGAAGTGCTGAAGCACAGTCGGTTCCGACTTTGGCGGGTGTTGAGAGTGGACCCACTCTCGACACCCGCCAATGTCATGTGCATTGTTCATGTGCATCGTAATGTCAGGTCCATCGACTGCCCGCGGGCATGCGTAAACTCCCGCCGGCGTTCTGCCGACGGGAGCACGTTCGGGGCGGTGTCGCGGGTGCGCGGCTAGGAGTCCCGGGCGATCAACGCCTGCAGGTTCGTGTAGGCGTCCAGGGCGTACGTGCCGCCCGTCCGTCCGATACCGCTGTGCTTGTTGCCGCCGAAGGGTGCCAGTGGATGCCGGGCCGTGGTGTTGATGCCGACCTGTGCGGCGTCGAGTCGGGATGCGACGGCTTCGGCAGCCTCGAGATCGGCGCTGAAGACGTAGTCGTACAGTGCGAATTCGAGGCTGTTGGCGATCTCGACGGCCTCCTTGTCGCTGCGGACGGTGCTGAGCGCCATGATTGGTCCGAATGCCTCGATGCGCATGACGTCGTCGTGCGCATCGGCTCCGGCCACAAGCGTCGGCGCGGTCCAGAATCCCTTGTCGGGGAGATCAGTGAACTGATGCACCCGCCGTCCCGCGGCCGCGGCGGACCCGACGAGCCGCTCGATGTGGTCACGCTGTGTCGCGGAGATGACTGGCCCAACCGACGTGTTCGGGTCGCGCAGGTCTCCGCTCCGCAGCGTGGTGAGCACGGTCGCCAGTCGATCCTCCAGACGGTCCGCCACCGACTCGTGGGCCAGGATCCGTGACGGCGTCAGACACACCTGGCCGGACTGCAGAGTCCAGGTCCGGGTGACGTTGGCGACTACCTGGTCTAGGTCGGCGTCTGCCCGCACGATGACGGCGCCCTTGCCCCCGAGCTCCAGCAGAAGGCGTTTGACCTGAGGCGCAGCGTTGGCGAAGATCGCGCGACCGACATGGGTGCTGCCCGTGAAACTGATCGCGCCCACCCGGGGATCGGCGACCAGTGCCTCGCCCGTGGCCGGAGTCGATCCGGTGAGCGTTCCGACGACACCGGGGTCCAGGCCCAGCTCGCCGGCGGCCAGGGTGGCGATACGACCCAGCTCCATCACCAGCAGCGGGTCCTGGGGCGCGGGCTTCATGACCACCGCGTTCCCGGAGAACAGTGCGGCGCTCACCTTCGCAGACATCGCGAGGAGCGGGAAGTTGTACGGGCTGATACAGCCGACGATCCCGACCGGGCGACGGTACAGGCGGGCAGAAACACCTGCGGCGTCGGCCGGCGCTGCGGGCGTGAGGGCCTCAGCCGGGGTGCGCGCCCACTGGCGGAACCGCGCCACCGCGCCGTCGACGTGCAGCGTGCGGGCAACGTCGATGCGAGCGCCGGTGTCGCGAATCGCCAACTCCGTCAGCGACTCCCGATCGGTCTCGAGGTGGTCGGCGATCCTATCCAGAAACTTGCGCCGAACGTCGAGGTCGGTGGCCGCAAAGCTGCGGCGCGCACGATCCGCGGCATCGATCGCTCGTTCGGTGTCTGCAAGGCTGCATTCGGGTACGGAGGCGATCTCCGCACCCGTCGCGGGGTCGTAGACACCGTAGGTCGCGGTAGATGTGATCGCGTCGCCGTCGATCCAGGTCGTGTACATCAACTCATCCTTCGTCTCGGACGGTGCTTCGTCAGTGGCCACGGAAGTCGAGATACCCGCGGGCAAGCTCGCCCCTGCCGAGTGCCGTGATCAGGTCGTTCACATTTTGTGGGGGAACGAGAGCGGAGACGACAGGTGACAGGTCGAGTTCTCCCCGCTCGATCGAGGCGGCCAGCTGGGGGATGAAGTGCTGCGGCGACACCGAGCCCATCCGGCATCCGTGGAGCGACTTGTCGTTGAAAAAGTCGCGGATCTCGAGACCCACATCGGTGCCGTGAGCGGGCAGGCCCACGATGACGCATCTGCCGCCCCAGCCGAGTGAGTGGAAGGCCTCCCGCAGCACCGGTGCCGCCCCCGTGCACTCGAGCACGACGTCAAATCCCTCCGCGGGTGCGATCGACGCGATGGCGCCGGCCGTCGTGGGTGTGTGGAACTCGTCCGCTCCGCAGCGGAAGGCCAGTTCACGTTTGCTCTCGTGCACGTCGTATGCGGTGATGTGGCGCGCCCCGTAGTGCCGAGCGGCGATGATCGAGTTCAGGCCCACGCCCCCGACACCCGTGACGAGGACGCTGTCACCTTCGCCGATGCGCGCCTGCTGCTTGGCCGCGCCGAACGCGGTGACCGTGGCGCACCCGAGCATCGCGCCGACGAGCGCGTCGAGGGACTCGGGCAACTCGATGAGTTGCGACACCCCGACCACCGTGCGGGACGCGAATGCCCCGAGTCTGACGAACTGGTGCACGGGGCGGCCATGCCTTGTGAACGGCGACGGTGCGGGTGCGGCACTCGCCCGGCACCAGTGTTCGCGTCCGCTGGAACAGAACTCGCACGTTCCGCATGACGGGAGGACGGTGAGCGTCACGCGTTTGCCCAGCCAGGCTGGGTTTACGCCCTCCCCGAGACCAGCGACGCGACCGATGGCTTCATGGCCCAGCACGACCGGCGTCAGTTGCGGGATGTCGCCCGCCACCGGCTTGAGATCGCTGTGACACAAGCCAGCGATGTCGATGTCTACGGAGACCCGACCGGGGCCAGGTTCGCCCACCTCTAGATCCTCCACGTACTGGACCTCATCGCCGGTCCACAGTATGCCCTTCACGGCTCACCAGATTTCACTCAAAGACATTTGCTTTCCTTCATTGGAAGTTAGCACATCACACTATTCGTACTATGTGGTTGACATCACAAACTAACCACCCATAGCATTCAGCTGGATCTAATCAGATTCCACTGAATGAAAGGTATGTGATGTACGTGCCGAATCGTCGAGCCGCAGCGCTCGCCGCCGCCTCCGCCTTGTTTGCAGCTGGTCTCGCTGCGTGCAGCAGTCCGACAACGTCGGCGAACGGTGGTGGCTCCGCTGGCGCCGCGTGCCCGGATGCGTCGACCACCGGCGAGATCGTCATCTCGGCCGGATCCAACCTAGGGGTGTTCTCGTCGGTACTCCTCGCCGAGGCGACCGGGGCGTTCGACAAGGCCGGGCTCAACGTGACGCTCGAGAAGATTCCATCCGCCGAAGCGATCCCGCTCGTGGCACAGGGGCGAATTGACGCCCAGATGACAAGCTACTCCGCCGCGCACTTCAACGCCGTGGACAGCGGTGTCGACGTGCAGTGGATGATGCCGTTCGATACACAGCAGGAGTACGAACCCGGCACGCCGCTGCCGGGCTACTGGGCGCACGTGGACTACGTCGGCACCGGACCGGAACCGGATCTCAAGGGCCTTGCCGGGCAGAGCGTCGGATCCCCGACATCCGGAACTGGGATCGGCGGTCTGATCCTCGACAACGCGCTCGCCAGCGTCGATCTGGACATCGGCGATGTCACGCTGAAGCAGCTGGTCGGTGCTGACGCGCTGGTCGCGCTGGAGAACAAGGCCGTCGCCGCCACCTGGATTGCGTCTCCGCTCGAGGTGGAGGCCGCCAAGAACAACAACCTGCGCCCCATTGCGAGCTACGCACCCGGCGTCACCGGAACGTCGCTCATCGCCGGCCCGAAGTTCCTGGATCGACCGGAGACGGTCGTGAAGTTTCTCCAGGTGGTGAGCCGCACCATCGAGGAAAACCTGCAGGGTGACTACCGTCAGGATCCTGAGGTGCGTGCCCAACTCGCAGCCCTGCTCGAGACGGACGAGTCGGTCGTCGAGCAGTCCCCGCTCCTCTACTTCGATCCGACACTGTCGATGGACGGAGTCGACGAGTTCCTCACCGAGTTGCAGGACTTCTCGCTCGAGAATGGTGGACTCGAGTACGGCGAGCCTCAGGACGTGACGACCCTCTTCGACCCGAGCTTCGTCGAAGCTGCGAACACCTGCTCACGCGACTGGATGACCGGGTCGAGCTGACGAACTGCTCCGCAGGGCACGGCGGTCCGCACCCCAGAAGGAGCGTGCGGGCCGCCTGGCATAGGTATCCCCGAGGGGGTGCGTCGGATTTCCAATCCGTGAAAGCCGTTGACTGCCAGGCTGTTTGAAAACAATGCTCGTGTCGTGATCTCGTCACGAGGAAGGAAGGACCCCATGGTGCGCGACTTGAACCACGTACAGGCGGCGGTGGCACGTCGATGAACCGACTCGAGGAGGTCGTCATCGTCGATGCGGTGCGCTCGCCGATGGCGAAGGGCAAGCCTGGCGGCGAGCTGTCCTCACTGCATCCCACAGAACTACTCGGGCAGGTGCTGTGCGAGCTGATTCGCCGCAGCGATCTCGACCCTGCGCTGGTCGACGACGTGTTGACCGGATGTGTCACCCAGGCGGGTGAGCAGGGTGGCACGGTCGGGCGGGTGGCGTGGCTGGCCGCGGGCCTTCCGCTGCACGTTCCCTCCGCGACGATCGAGCGCAAGTGCGGCTCGGGTCAGCAAGCTGTCGTCTTTGCCGCGCAGGCAATTGCGTCCGGCCAGGCGGACATCGTCATCGCCTCGGGCGTCGAGTCCATGAGTCGCGTGCCGATGGGCGCGGCGAAGCTCGGACAGGACGGCTACGGCCCGGCGATGCGCGCGCGGTTCCCGCACCTGACGAGCCAGGGTGTGGCGGCGGACCGGGTCGCCGCCGCTTTCGGGCTCGGGCGCGAGGACCTCGATGCCTACTCGGCGGAATCGCACCGGCGCGCCCAGTCCACGGTGGACGGTGGCGGATTCGACAACGAGATCGTCCCCGTCACCGTGGCCGACGGTGCGAGGGTGAACACCGACTCGACGATCCGCCCGACCACCTCGGTCGAAGGCCTGGCGAAGCTCGCGCCTGCCTTCGCGGGGGGCGAGGTGGCGACCACCTTCCCCGACCTTCAGGGGGTCACCACGGCGGGCAGTTCCTCCCAGGTCACTGACGGCGCAGCGGCAGTGCTGCTGATGTCGGCTTCGCGAGCGAACTCCCTCGGGCTGGCCCCGCGGGCTCGGCTGGCGTCGAGCACCGCATGTGGTGACGATCCCGAGATGATGCTCACCGCGCCGATCCCAGCCACCCGCAAGGTGCTCGCCCGGGCCAACCTCACCCTCGACGACATTGACATTTTCGAAGTCAACGAGGCATTCGCATCGGTGCCGATGGCATGGATGACAGCCCTCGGCGTCGACCATGGTCGGGTCAATCCGCGCGGCGGGGCCATCTCGCTCGGACATCCACTCGGAGCGTCCGGCGTCCGACTCCTCACGACTTTGATCAACGCACTCGACCAGTCTGGCGCACGCTACGGACTACAGACGATGTGCGAGGCGGGCGGAATGGCCAACGCCTACATCGTCGAGTCACTCACTCACTAAGGAAGTCAAACATGAAGCTGGACAATGCATCCGTCGTCGTCACCGGCGGGGCCTCTGGTCTCGGCCGCGCCAGCGCCGAGCGCCTCGCCGCGCGGGGCGCCGAGGTGGTCATCGTCGACCTGCCGACGAGCGCGGGCAGCGACGTTGCCGAGGCTATCGGTCCGAACGTCCGATTCGCGCCCGCCGACGTGTCGAACGCGGACCAGGTCGAGGCAGCGGTCGCTGCCGCGGCCGATCGTGCGCCGCTGCGTGGCGTGGTCCACTGTGCAGGTCGGGGAGGGACCGTGCGCCTGGTCGATCGGGAGGGCCAGCCGGGCTCACTGGAGACGTTCGCGGCCGTGGTGAACACCAACCTGTTCGGCACCTTCAACGTGCTCCGCTTCGCCGCGGCCGCGATGGCCGGGAACGACGAGGTGGACGGCGAACGGGGCGCGATCGTGCTGACCGCGTCGGTTGCCGCGTACGAGGGCCAGATCGGTCAGATTCCCTACGCCGCCTCGAAGGCGGGCGTCGTGGGCATGACGATCGTGGCTGCTCGGGACCTCTCCAGCAAGCTGATCCGGGTGTGCACGATCGCGCCCGGCGTCTTCGACACCCCTATTCTCGGACGAATGGGCGAAGACGCGCGGGCACGCCTCTACGGCGCCGTTCCGCATCCTCGCCGACTCGGGAACGCCGGCGAGTTCGCACAACTGGCCGAGAACATCCTGGACAACCCGATGCTGAACGGTGAGACGATCCGCCTCGACGGCGGTCTGCGCATGGGCCCGAAGTGACCGGGCGTCCGGCATAGCCCCGCGAGTCCGCACCCACCCCCGCAGTCCTGTAGGAGGACGACCGTGCGCTCCTTTGAGCACTACGCCCTGAACGACCCCGGACGGGTCGCGCTCGTCGCCGACGGTCGCACGACCATGACCTTCGGAGAAGTTGCGGCGTCGACGAACCGGATCGTGAACTTCTTGGCAGAGCAGCCCTGCCTCGGCGAGGGGAGCAGTGTGGCGGTGCTGATGCCGGACGGTCCTGAACAGATCGTCGCCCAGCGCGCGGTTCTCCAGCGGCCGCTCTATCTGACTCCATTGAACCGTCATCTCACACGCAGCGAGATCGCTTACGTCATAGCGGATTCGGATGCGAGAATCCTGCTGACGACCGCTGAGTTCATGGACCTCGCCGCCGCCGGTGTTGCAGATGCTGGGACCGACTGCGTCGTCATCGACGTCGGCGATCTTACTGGCGACGGTGCGAACGGTTGGTTCCACGACGAGTCGACCGAGGTGACGGCAACGACGGCGGCGGGCTCGCGAATGTTCTACACCTCGGGGACTACGGGACGCCCCAAGGGGGTACGCCGCGCCCTCCGTGGTGTCACCCCGCAGGAGGCCGCTCAGCTCGCGGTCGCACGCGGCGACACGTACGGCGTCGACGTCGAGAATGGCGTGTTCCTCAGTACCGCACCCATGTATCACACCGCTGGCTCGGTGTTCGTCGACCAGGCGTTGGCTCTCGGGCACGCCGTGGTCGTCGCACCGAAATGGGACCCGCGCATCTGCCTCGACCTGATCGGTCGGCACGCCGTCACCTGGACCTACCTCGTCCCGATGATGATGTCGGATCTGTTGGCCCTCGATGTCGCGGACCGCAGCCGGTACGACACCCGGTCGCTCCGCCGCATCGTGCACACCGCGGCGCCGTGCCCGCCCGTGGTGAAGCGGGGGATCATCGAGTGGCTCGGACCCGTGGTCACCGAGATCTATGGCGGCACAGAGGGGACCGCGACGTTCATCACCAGCGAGGAGTGGCTTGAGCATCCTGGAAGTGTCGGGCGGGCTGGCCAGGCGACAGAGCTGTCCGTCCGGGACGAGCACGGAAATCCTCTCTCAGCGGGAGAAGTGGGACTGATCTACTTCCGCTCGACCTTGCCCACATTCCTATCACGGCGACGCGGACAAGACGGAAAGGTCCCGGTTGAACGGGACGATCACGCTGGGGGACCTCGGATACCTGGACGAGGCTGGCTACCTGTACGTGACCGGGCGCGACGCCGACCTGACCATCTCGGGCGGGGTGAACATCTATCCCGCCGAAGTCGAGCACGCACTACTCGAAGTTCCAGGAGTGATCGACGCGTGTGTAGTGGGGCGCAAGGACGAACGGTGGGGCGAGAGTGTCCATGCCGTTGTAGTGGGTTCCGACCCCGTTGACGTTGAAGTCCTGGAAGTTGCCCTGCGCGAGCGCCTTGCGGGCTACAAGGTCCCGCGGTCCTGGGAAGTGCGGGACGCAGTGCCGCGGTCCGAGGCGGGCAAGTTGCTGCGCCGAGTTGTGCGGGCGGAGGTGAACGGAGATCGGTAGCGGGCTAACGTTCTCGGTATGGAGCTATCCCAGCTGAGGTACTTCCTGGCTGTGTGCGACAGCGGCAGCGCACTCGGTGCGTCCGCCCGGCTCGGCGTGCGACAGTCGAGTGTCTCCACTGCGATCCGTGCACTCGAACGCGATCTGAACGCAACCCTGTTCCATCGTGTGGGCAGGGGGATGATTCCCACTCCGGCAGGTCACGCCCTGGCCGGTCCGGCACGCCGGATCATGCGCGAGTGCGACCAGTCGACCGAAGTGGCGGCCGGTCCGACCCGGCGGGTTGCCGGCGGACTTGAAGTCGCTGCGCTGTCTACCGCGGTCAGTGGTCCGTTCGCCACTCTTGTTGCGTCGTGGCTCGCCGACACCCCCGATGCCGTTCTGCATGTCCACGACCTCGCCCGGGAGGATGACGTCGTGGACGCCCTGTCCTCAGGGTCGGTCGAAATCGTCTGCACCCGACTACCGCTCGCTACGTCGCTCGAGAACGCCTACCGCGTGATCTCCCTCGGCAGGGGCGACCTGCACGTGGCCGTCCCCCCGACGTCGACCGCACCGCCCGACCGGGTCCTCAACTTCCAGGATCTCGCCGCCATGCCGATGGTCCTGGTCCCGCCTGGTCGCCGGTCCGAGTTTGAACGCACGACCGCCCGACGACCCCTCCCCGTCGCGGCAGTCGTGGAGCAGCGAGAAGCGCGCACGGCATTCATGCTGGCGGGAATCGGCAGCACACTGGTAGGCGGGAGCCTGGTTGGTGAGGTCCGGGAGCGGGGCGCCCACGTCCGGCGGCTGGAGCCTCGGTTCCGGCAGGAACTGGGTCTGGTGTTCGCCGCCGACCAGCTCAGCCCGGTCGCGAGGTCATTCGTTGATGCTGCCGTCGAGTACGTCAGCCGCCGCTCGTAATGCCTCGCCGGCGGGAGAAAGGATGCCCCGCCGCCAGATCAGCGCGGGGGTGCGCCACATCGGCGGATCAAGCGGACGCAGAATGGTGTTCGGGAGGATCCTCTCGGCACTGAACTTCCCGATCAAGGCGGATGCCGTCCCGGCGGTGACCAGTTCCCAGAGCAGCTGGCGATGCGCCGTCCGGATTCGGGTCGATACAGCAGCGTCGGCGAGAAGCGCACCAAGTTCCGTGGACCTGTCCGCATCTGTTGTCGGCACTCCGACGCCGTGTGAATGCACCTCGTCCCGCCGGACGGGCCCGATGTCGCCAATGTCCTTCCCTGCGAGCACGATCTCCTCCCGGGGAAGGGCGCGCACCCCCCATTTCGGGTCCTCGACGGGAAGGTCGACGACTCCGATTTCAGCCGCGTTGCGGGTGAGTCGCTCCATCACCTCGGGTCCAGTCCCGCCGTCGAGCACATGCACTTCCAGACCGGGGTACCTGTGGCGCAGCGCTGCGACAATCGGCGTCAGGGGATAGACCGACAGCGTGGACGCCGTCGCGACTACGACCCGTCCGACCGTGAGGTCGGAGACCTGACGGACGCGCTCGCGGGCCCTGTCCGCCTCTCCGAGCACCCGCCGGGCGACCCCTGCCAGCTCGAGTCCGGCGTCCGTCGGCTTCGCAAATCGCCCTGACCTGTCGAGCAAGTGCACACCGAGCTCCGATTCGAGCAGCCGAATCGTCTGGGACAGCGAGGGTTGGCTGACGTAGAGCGCTGCTGCGCCCCGGCTCACCCCCTGGTGGTCGACGACCGCGAGAAAGTACCGAAGCGCACGCAGATCCATGGAACGGATGCTAGACGTACATAGGCTCTGTCGATAGCTTCTCTCGGAACTACCTTCTTGTGCCGACCTCGCGGTGCGACGACAGTGAAAGTCACCAGCAAACGCATCCACGGAGGAGCCATGACAGAACGTCACGTCAGTGTCGAGACCAAGGGCAGCACCGGCATCGTCTATCTCGACCGTCCCGATCGCCGCAACTCGTACACCCCGGTGATGGCGAATCAACTACAACAGGCGCTCGTCGAACTTGACAGCGACCAAGCGGTGTCCGTGATCGTCGTGACCGGTCGCGGGGAACACTTCGGCGTCGGTGCGGACCTCGGCCTGGACTGGCGCGACGTCGACGCGCACGCCGTAGAATCACTGACCCGACCGGACCAGGCACCGTGGCGGCTGCAGACGCCGATCATCGCGGCGATCAACGGCGACGCAATCGGAGTGAGCCTGACATGGGCGATGCAGGCCGACATTCGGGTCGTGGCATCCACGGCGCGGTTGGCCTTCTCGTTCAACCGGGTCGGCATCATCCCCGATCGCGGATCGATGTGGCTGTTGCCGCGCCTTGCCGGCTTCGGCGTCGCGATGGACCTGCTGCTGACCGGCCGCACCATCGACGGCCGGGAGTTCACGACGCTGGGCCTCGCCACACACTGCGTTGCCAGCGAGGACGTCCTCGTGACCGCGATCGACCTCGCCGCCGACATGGCCGAGCGGTGCGCGCCGGCGTCGATGACCGTCACCAAGCAGCTGATGTACGAGTTCCTCGAGACCACCGACCGGTTGCACGCCTACAACCGGGAGCGTCGGACCCTCAACTGGGTGCGCACGCTTGGCGAGACGTTGCGGGGGATCGCGGCATTCAAGGAGAAGCGAGCGCCGGAGTGGCAGACCACGAAGCACACGACCATCCCGGCGGAACTGCGATGAGTGCTCCCGCCACGTCGGAGGACCGGACCGCGACCGCAGTACCCGACCTCACCCCGCTGCTGCGCCCAGAGTCGATCGCGGTGCTCGGCGGAACGTCGAAGCCGACCGGACTCGGCAGCCGCACCCTCGCCCACCTGCGTGCGGCTGAGTATCCCGGCACTGTCGTCGTGCCCGCCCGCGGCGAGCCGCTGGACCGGGACGTCGACGTCGCAGTCATCGCGGTCCCCGCGGCCGCGGTGCACGACGTGCTCGACTCGGTCGACGGTCGGACCAAGTTCGCGGTGATCTTCAGTTCGGGGTTCGAGGAGGTCGGCGGCGAGGCGCTGCGTACCTCGCGCGGAACGGTCCTGATCGGACCGAACACGGTTGGGCTCTACCACGCCCAGTCCCGTGCAACGCTTACCTTCGCACAGGCCTTCGACTCGCTAGTCGACTGCCGGCACGGCAGCGGGGCGTTCCTTGTGTCGCAGAGCGGCGCATTTGGAGCCCGAGTGGTCAGTGCCGCAGCCCGTTTCGGGCTTCATCTCGACGGTTTCATCGGTTCGGGCAACGAGGCTCACCTCGACGCCTGCACACTCGCGCGTGGAGCTCTCGCGGTGGCTCAGCCGAAGGTCCTTATGCTCTACCTGGAGGGGCTGCGCGACGCAGTCACGCTGGAGGCGCTCCTGGCCGACGCGCGAAACGCCGGTGTGCCCGTTGTGTGTCTTCTCGGCGGCCTCTCCGATGCTGGGGCAAACGCCGCCGCGTCACACACCGCCGCGGTCAGTGCCGACGCGGCGGTGGTCGACGAACTGTTCCGCGCTTACGGTGCGACCCTGGTCAGGTCCGACCGCGACCTCATCCTGTCGGCGCTCGCGTACTCCGTGTTGGGGACGGCACGGGGACGCCGCGTCGGAATCGTGACGGGATCGGGTGGCGCGGGCGTGGTGGCGTCGGACCTGCTGAGCACGGCGGGCGTGACGCTTCCTGCGCTGTCCGCGCCCACCCGGTCCGCGCTGGCCGCGCTGCTGCCCGCGATCGCGACGACGGGAAACCCGGTCGATGTCACCGCTCAGACCGTCGGTGACGACGTTCTGCTCGGAAAGGTATGTGATGAGCTCCGCAACAGCGGTGAGGTGGATGCGATTCTCGTTGTGGGCAGGGAGGACCAGGCCCGCTCGATCGGTGCGGTCGCCGGAGCTGCGGTACCCACCGTCCTTGCCTGCCTCGATCGCGAGCCTGCGAATGTGCGCCCGCTGATCGAGGCAGGTGAGATGGTGCTGCCGGATCTGGACTCCGCCTGCAAGGCGGTGGCCGCGGTGACGCGGTTCGCTGGGCCGCGGAACTCGGCAGTACCGCGAAGGGAACCGACTCCCGGGCCGTGGCAGCGCCTCGACGGCACGCCCTCGGCCGCGGAAAGCCTCTCGCTCGTCGAGGACGCAGGCGTGGAGACGGCGGACTGGCAGCTGGCACGCAGCGTCGGGCAGGTCGCGGAGATCGGTGAGACGCTCGGTTGGCCGGTGGTGCTCAAGGCGGACAGTGCCGCCGAGGTGCACAAGGCTCGCGCCGGCGGGGTGAAGCTCGACGTTGACCGGGCGCGCGCAGGCACGGCGGCGGAGGAGCTTTTCGCCTCGGGAGCGGGTGGCGTCATCGTCGCGAAGCAGCTGCGGAGCTCGATGGAGCTGTTCGTCGGAGTCCGCCGTGACCCGCAATGGGGTCTGGTCGTTTCAGCGGGGCTCGGCGGCGCGAACATCGAACTCCTCAACCGCACGGTCGCCCTTCCCGCCTTCCTCGGGGAGGAGCATCTGGCGGCGCGGCTCGAGGAGGAGATCTTCTTGCGAGTACCGGGACGGTACTCCGACACCGGTCCAGCTCTGGCGCGAGCCGCCACCCGCCTGGTTCGACTGGCCGCGGCCACCGGAGCCGCCCTGGTCGAATGCAACCCGCTGGGATGGGTCGACAGTCGACTCGTCGCTCTCGACGCACGGGTCGTGCTGTGAGCGCCGCGGACGAGCTGCGTGCGACGCTGGCTCGGATCCTCCCTCCATCGTGGACCGCGTTGGTCGCCGGGGACGACCGCGAAGGGTTGGATGAGATGATCGCCGCGACCGACCCCGCCGAGGTGTCCGAGCTCGTGCGCATGGTCGCCCGGGACGGATGGTTGGTGCCAGAGTGGCCCTGCGAGCTGGGAGGCCGCGCCCTCGGCGCCGACGAAACCGTGGACGTGCGAAGAGAACTCGCGAGGTGGCGGGTTGGCACTGTTGAAAGTGCCATCGGCACCGGCTGGGTGGGTCCGGCGATCCTGAAGTACGCGAGCAGTGACGTCGCGGAGGAGTTGCTTCCCCCGATCGCCCGAAACGAGGCACTCTGGTGTCAGCTATTCTCCGAGCCGGACGCTGGCTCCGACCTCGCCGCGGTACGAACCCGCGCCACCCGCGACGGTGACGTCTGGACGGTGACGGGTCGCAAGATATGGACGAGCCGTGCGGACAGGGCGGGATGGGGGCTGGCGGTCGCACGCACCGACGCGAGCGTTCCCAAGCATGCCGGCCTGACCTGCTTCCTGGTGGACATGAGGTCCGCCGGCGTGAGTTTTCGACCGATTCGTCAGATGACCGGGGATGCAGAGTTCTTCGAGGTGAACCTCGGCGATGTTCGGATCCCGGATCGCTATCGACTCGGTGAGGCCGGGCAGGGCTGGGAAGTGGTGCGCGCCGTGCTGGCGCTCGAACGGGTAGCCGGATCCGGCGCCGGCGCTGCGACACCCGGGTCAATGGTCGGCCGACCGATCGAGGAACTGGTCAGCAACTACCTGCCCACCGCGTCGGAGCTGGAAGCGGACAGGATCGCCCGGCTGTGGGTGGAGTCCCGCGCGATCGCCTTCAACAATCGGCGGCACGCGTTGCACCGGACGGAGAACCTGCCACCCGTCGCCAACGGCACGCCGTACAACAAGGTCATGCAGGCCGAGCACACCAAGCGCTTGCAGCGGGCGTTCCTGGACTTCGGTGAACTCGGTCTGCTCGCCCACGCACCGGACGCCCGGGGTGCCGCCTACGACGTCTGGGCCTACCTGCGGGTACAACCCAAGACGGTGGCCGGAGGAACCTCCGAGGTGCTGCGGGATCAGATCGCGGAGCGCGGGCTCGGGATGCCTCGCGGTACCGACCCGAGCCGGACTCAGTCCTGGCGTTCCTTCATCGACTCTTCAGGAGCAAGCGCATGAGGCTTCCATCGACAGAACAGCGTGACTTCGTTACCAGCGTCGAAGCGATCGCGGAGAAGCACGACCCGCTCAGCGCCCTGCGCGCGGGCGATCCCGGACCGCGGGTTCTCGACGAGATGCTGTGGCGTCGTCTTGTCGACGTCGGTGTCCTCGAGCCACTACAGGACGGCGACGTCCAGACCACCTGCCTGGTCGCGGAGGCGTTGGGGAGGTATGCGACTCCCGTGCCCTACCTGGCCCGCACCGTGTCCCGGTATGCGCTGTCCGTGCTCGAACAGACCGGGGTCAGCGAGGCCTACACGTTCGGGTTCCTCGGTGCCGACGGCGGGTTCACCGCGGCTCCGCTGGAGATGCGCGACGCGCGGGTCAGCGGAACGCTGCCATTCGTGCCCGACGCCGACGTGTCGTCGGAGGTGGTGGCGCTCGCCGTCGACGACGGGGAGACACGCGCCGTCGTGATGGACGTCGCCGACGCTGACGTGAATGCACTGGTCTGCCTCGACGGAACGCAGCCGATGAGTTCGGTCCAGTTCGACGCTGCACCGGCCCGAGTGCTCGCATCGCGGGATGCAGCACTGGCCGAGGGGCTCGAGCGGGTCCGGCACGTCGGGACCGCGATTCACTGTGCATCGCTGGTCGGTGCGATGTCGTGGCTGCTGGACACGACCGTCGACTATGCGGGCCAGCGGGTTCAGTTCGGTCAGCCGATCGCGTCG
Source organism: Rhodococcus sp. LW-XY12 (assembly GCF_019317345.1). Lineage (NCBI taxonomy): Bacteria > Bacillati > Actinomycetota > Actinomycetes > Mycobacteriales > Nocardiaceae > Rhodococcus > Rhodococcus sp. LW-XY12. Next base: position 126,661 of record NZ_CP079226.1, on the reverse strand, counting down.
CGGCAGGCGGTCAAGCACGCCTGCGCCGACATGCTCGCCAGGACCGAGTCCAGCCGGGCGATGGTCCTCGAGCTGGCGGGTGTCCTGCAGGAGGGCTCGTCGAGTGCGGTGTCGACGGAGTTGCTCGTCTCGACGGTGAAGTCGTTCGTCTCGGAGGCGGCCGACGAGTGTGCGTCGCGCGCTTTTCAGCTGCACGGCGGCATCGGCTTCACCTGGGAACACGACCTTCATCACTACTTCAAGCGGTGCACGGTGGGGTCGACGCTGTTCGGCACACCGGCCGCTCACCGGACGGTAGTAGCCCGGTGCCTGCGCGGCGAGTTGACTCCGCTCAACTGAATTGACTTCAGCTTGACGGAATCCTGCTACGATACGCCTGGTATCGAGCTGGAAACTGAAGGTGGGGTGGGTCGTGGCAGAAGGCGCGATAGCCAGGACGCTTCGTGTCCTCGAAGTCGTCTGCGCGAAGGGTCCGCAGTCGTTGAAGGCGCTCAGTGACGATTTGGATCTCGCGCCGCCGACGCTGCTTCGAATCCTGCGGCTGATGGCAGAGGAAGGTTACGTCACCCAGCTGCCGGACCGGACCTGGCGTGGCACGATGCTCGTCTGGAGCCTGGGCTGCGCCGTCAACGCGACGGTGGGGGTGTCGACGCTGTCCCAGGAGCACACCGACACCTTGACGACGGAACTGGACGAGACGTCCGTGTACGCGGTGTACGAGCAGGGTGCGGTGACCTACGCCGCGCACTCCGAACCCGCCAAGCCGGTCCGGGCCAACGTGCGGCTCGGCCGGCGTCACGGACTGCTGTCGACCACCACCGGCCACGCCGTCCTCGCGTGGCTCGACGACGCGCGACTCGAGGCGGCGGTTGCCGAGCAGCCACAGTCCGCAGACCCGCTCGACTTCGATGAGGCATCCCGGCTGATGGCGCGGATCCGCGCCGACGGCTACGTCAGCGGGTCCGGCGTCAAGTGGCCGGACCTTTGGGCCGCCGCGGCTCCGGTGTTCGACGCCTCGGGCCAGGTCGTCGGCGCCCTCGGCGTGTCGATCCCGGCCGCCCGTGCGGACGAGGCCCAAGACCGGGCTATCGAGGCCGTCGTGCGCGAGGCGGACGCAATGACGCGGCGATTGGGTGGATCGGTGTCGCACAGGACCACGCTCGAAGCCTGACCACCAACCGAACTGGCCCCGATCTCTCACGGAGATCGGGGCCGGTTCGGTTTGGTCGGTTCGCGTGGAGCGTGTCAGCGGTCGACGAGGTTCAAGGTGCGGGCAACGATACCCTTCATCACCTCGGAGGTACCCCCATAGATCCGCGCGACCCGCGCGTCTGCGTACATGCGACAGATGTCCTGTTCCCACGTGTAGCCGTACCCGCCATGGAGTTGCAGGCAGGCGTCGACCACCGCGCCGTGGAGCTCCGTGCAGAAGAGTTTGACCTTCGCCGCCTCCGCCGGGTCGAGCCGTCCCCGTTCATGCCGGCCCATCGCGCGATCGACCAGGGCTTGACCGGCACTGACCCTGGTCGCGAGATCGGCGAGCACGAACTTCGTGTTCTGGAAGGTGCCGAGCGTGGTACCGAACACCTTGCGATCCCGCACATACTCGCAGGTGACGGCGAGCGCGGCGAGAGCCTGGGCCTGCGAGTTGACCGCGATGGACAGGCGCTCCTGCGCGAGATGCGACGACAAGTAGGTGAATGCACGGCCGGGCTCGCCCAGGATGTTGTCCGCTGGCACGACGACGTCGTCGAAGAACAGTTCGGTGGTGTCCTGCGCCTTGAGCCCGAGCTTCTCCAGCGGCGCACCGCGGGAGAAGCCGGGCGTCGAGGCTTCGACGACGGCCAGGGTGAGCCCGTGCCGACGGTTCTCCGCCGCCTCGGACCTGGCCACCACGATCACCAGGTCGGACTGCGCACCACCGGTGATGAACGTCTTCGAGCCGTTGAGTACCCAGTCCGAACCGCGACGATCGAGGCTCGTTCGGATACCGGCCAGATCAGAGCCGGCGCCAGGCTCGGTCATGGCGATCGAGGTCATCAGCTCACCGTTGGCCATGCCCGGCAGCCAGCGCTGCCGTTGATCGCTCGTGGCCAGGCTGAGCACATACGGTGTGACGACGTCGGTGTGGACCCGCAGCGAACCCATGGTGGAGCGTTCGTACGCGACCTGCTCGGTGACGACGCAGTTGAACAGGAACCCGTCCTGACCGCCGCCACCGAACTCCTCCGGAATCTGCAGGCCCACGATGCCCAGTTCGCCCGCGGCCCGGTAGACGTCCCGATCGATCATCCCGGCCTTCTCGAACTCGCCGATCCGAGGCGTCACCGTCTGCCGCAGGAAGGCGGCGACGCTCTCGGCGAAGTCGGAGTGTTCATCCTGGTAGACGTCGCGCTCCACGATGTCGACGCGCATCGCGCTCACCGCCGCCGCTGGCTGCCGCTCACGCCGAGGACCTGCGCGCCGAGCACGTTGCGCATCACCTCGGCAGTGCCGCCCCCGATCGCGAGACCACGACCGTCACGGAAGTAGCGTTCGACGGGCCACCGCCGCGAGTAGCCGCGTGCCCCGTGGATCTGGATCGCCTCGTTGGTCACCCGCTGGACCATCTCGCTGCTGTGCAGCTTGGCCATCAGCGTCGCGGTCTGATCGGGGAAGCCATCGGTCCCGGTGCGCGCCGCCCGCCACAACAGCACCCGGGCGACGTGGACGTCCATCGCCATGTCCGCGATCTTCCACTGCAGCCCCTGGAACGTCGCCAGCGGCCGTCCAAACTGCTCGCGCGCGTTGAGATGACCCACGCTGGCGTCGAGCGCCGCCTGAGCGAGCCCGGTGCACATCGCTGCATTGCCGCAGCGCTCGGGATTGAACTGGTTGACCAGAACCCCGGTGCCCTCCTTCGAGTCGATCCGAGGCCAGATCAGCACGTTCTCCGGCTCGATGCGGACGTTGTCGAAGTGCACCAGACACTCACCGACCCCGCGAATTCCCATCTTCGGGTCGACGACGAAGTCGCTCATCCCCTCGGGGCGACCCTGGACAATCACCGCACCGATGCCGAAGGGGCCTTCGCTGCCGGCAATGCGACAGAACACGATGATCGTGTGGGCCTCACGGCCACCGGTGATCCAACACTTGGTGCCGGTGAGACGAAACCCGTCTCCCTCCGGGGTGAGCGTTGTGCGCAGGTCGGTGCCGGCGGTGCCCGCAGCCGGTTCGCTCATCGCGATCGCGAAATGGTTGGTCCCGTCCGCCACGCCCGGCAGTAGCCGCTGACGCAGATCGTCCGTGCCGAGAACGTTCACCGCCCGCCACGGACCGTTCAGGAACGGCTGTACCGCCATGGCAGTCGACAGGCAGGCCCGGGCGAGTTCCTCGACGACGATGCATCCCTCGAGTAGCCCTTCTCCCTGCCCACCGAACTCCTTCGGAACCGTCAGGCCGATCAGGCCGGTCTCGAGCACTGCTTCGAACGTCTCCCGCGGGAACGTCTCCGACTCGTCCCACAGGTGCGCGCGGGGTCGGAGTTCGGTGACCGCGACCTCGCGGGCGATCTCCCGAATCTCACGCTGGCGCGGAGTGAGCTCGGCCCATGCTCCGTCCCAGGTGATCTCGGGATCGAGCTGCGCTGGCTCCCACACGTCACGCTGGTAGTCGAACATCAGATCTTCCGTGGACTGCACGGCGTCGAGAGTCATCGTTAATGGCCTTTCGGAACATGTGGTTGAAATGTGGGCACAGTCAGTCGTGCTTCCCGGCGCGCTGGTCGAATCCACGGCCGAGTAGTTCGGAGACCACGCGGATCCGCTGCATGTTGGGCGTGCCTCCCGCCAGCGCCCAGCCATGCGCATCACGGTGCATCCGCTCGAGCCCGTACTCCTCGGAGTACCCGTTGGCGCCGTGCAGGGTCATCGCCATGTCGGTGACGCGCTTGGCCATCTCGTTGGCCGCGCACTTCGCCAACGACACTTCGAGAGTGCTGGGCCGACCCGCGTCCAGTCCCGCAACCGCCCGGTCTCGCAGCAGCCGCGCCGACTCCACCTGCAGCGCCATGTCGGCGAGAGTGAGCTGGACCGACTGGAACTCGACGATGGGGCGACCGAACTGGAGGCGCTCCTGGACGTACGCGATGCTCTTGTCGAGCGCGGCCTGGCCGAGCGCGAGGCTCATGGTCGTGTTGCCGAGGCGCTCGATCGAGAAGTTACTGAACAGGGTGCGGAAGCCGTCCGGAGGGGACACGACAAGATTCTCGATCGGGACCTCGACGTTGTCGAGAATGACGTCCGCTGATGGGATTCCTCGGAATCCCATCAGACGTTCACGTTTGCCGAACGACACCCCTGGTCGATCGGATTCGACGATGACCGCTCCGATCCCGCGTGAGCCAGGGGCCTCGCCCATGCGGGCGTACACGAGGTAGCGGTCCGCCTCTCCGCCGTTCGAGATCCATCGCTTCAGACCGCGGACCACGACGGTGTCGCCCTGAACCTCGGCCCGGGTCACCATGTCTGTGGCGGCCGAACCGGCGTCCGGCTCGGAGATTCCGACCGCCATGGTGTTCTCGCCACTGATGATCCCTGGCAGGAACCGCTGCAGTTGTTCCTTCGTGCCGATTCGGGAAAGATGCTGGGCAGGACCGACATTGGCTTCGAATACCTGAAATGCTGCTGGCGGATAGACCTTCGCGAGTTCCTCGACCACCGTGAGCGCCTGCGTGAAGCTGCCACCGGCGCCGCCGTACTCCTCGGGAAGGGCGATGCCGAGCCAGCCGAGCTGCGCCAGGTAACGTCGCTCGTCCGTTGAGATGGTCTCGCGGTCGCGATCCCATTGCTCGACGAACGGCGCATAACGCTCCTGCGCGACTTGTCTCACGACTGAACGCAGTTCGTCCAACTCCTCCGCGCCGGACGGCTGACTCGGGACAGTGACGGTACTCATTGGGATCCTTCAGTAGTTTCTGTGCGGGTGGTGTCGTCGCCGTATGGCGCCGCACCGTTGTGGCTGGGTGGCTAGCGCTGCTGGCCGTACTCGCCGTCGGCCCAACGCACCATCCGTCCGCCGGTGAATCCGATCAACGCGCTGAACAGGACTCCGACGATCGAGATGGTGACGATGCCGACGTACATGCGGTCGGGGATGAACATCTGCCACGAGTGCCACGTGTAGTAGCCCAGGCCCTCCTGAGCGTTGACGAACTCGACTCCGATGACGAGAAGCATCGAGATGCCAGAGGCTAGTTTGAGGCTGGAGACAATCTGCGGCATACAGGCGGGGATGATCATCCACCTGAACTGCTGCGGCCTCGACAGCCCGTACGACCGGGCAACCTCGTGATAGGCCGTTGGGATCATCATCGCAGCGGACAGCGTTGTGAATGCAACGATGTAAAACGTACCCAGGCCGATGAACACTAGCTTGGGAAGTTCGCCAAGGCCGAAAATCAGCAGGAAGACCGGGAGCAGAGCGAGTTTGGGGATCACGTAAAGCCCGCGCAGCAATGGCTCCAGCATCCACCGGATCGTCCGGGACTGACTAAGCCTCGATCCACCGATGGGGAGGCTTGCTGAGTTGGCGTCGTAACGCAGAAATGCCCCTCTGACCAGGAAGAATAGAGCTTGTCTAAGGTCCTATTTCCCGAGTCTGAGAGGCATCTCGTAGGTGCAATTCAAGCATGCTCCCGTTGCCGTGTCGGCTGTGTTCGATGATCCGAATCTCGTGTCGGTCGCGGGGCTGGTCCCGATGCTCCGTCTTGCCCGTTCTGCGGGGCTTGATGAGCTCGCGCAGTCGCGATTGAGCGTCCCGACGGACAAGGGTGCGAACGCCGGCGGCAAGGTGATGGCGCTGGTCGCGGGGATGCTCGCTGGCGCGGACTCGATCGACGACATGAATCTGCTGCGTCATGGCGGGATGGGCCGGTTGTTCGATCGGACGTATGCACCGTCGACGCTGGGCTCGTTCCTGCGGGAGTTCCGGTTCGGGCACGTCCGCCAGCTCGATGCCGTCGCCTCACGGACGCTGGTGAACCTCGCATCGGCCGCGCCGCTGCTGCAGATCCGGGACGGTGAGCGGGTGATGGTCGACGTGGACGACACGATCATCGAGGTCCACGGGTACCAGAAGCAGGGAGCGTCGTTCGGGTACTCCGGCGTCCGCGGCCTCAACGCCCTCGTCGCGACAGCGTCGACGACGACCTCAGCGCCGGTGATCCTCGCCCAGCGGTTGCGGCAGGGGAAGACCGGTTCCCCGAAAGGCGCGGCCAGGATCGTCGCCGACACCCTCGCCACGCTTCGCCGCATGGACCTGGGCAGCAGTGTTCGGCCGTTGCTGCGGGCGGACTCCGCGTTCTACGGCCACGCCACCATCGGCACCGCGATCAAGGCCGGCGCGGACGTGTCCATCACCGTTCGGATGGACCCCGCGGTGAAGACGGCGATCGCGACGATCCCCGAGGACGGGTGGGAGACGATCGAGTACCCGAACGCGATCCGTGACGAGGTCACGGGCCGGTGGATCTCGAAGGCCGAGGTCGCCGAGGTGCCCTTCGTCGCGTTCCGTTCCCGGAAGATCGCCGAACGGGTTGAAGGACGACTGGTGGTCCGACGGATCCCAGACCTGAACCCCAAGCAGGTCGAGCAGCCGACCTTGTTCGACAGCTACCGGCACCACGCGTTCTTCACCACCACCGACAAGCAGACAATGGGAACCGTCGCGGCGGACAAGACCCACCGCGGGCACGCGATCATCGAGCAAGTTCACGCCGACCTGAAGGCGGGCCCGCTCGCTCACCTGCCCTCGGGAGTGTTCACCGCGAACAGCGCATGGCTCGTCCTCGCCGTGATCGCATTCAACCTCACTCGCGCCGCTGGACTCATCGCCGACCGAGGCGGGCGGCTCGCCCGGGCAACGACCGCGACGATTCGCCGCACCCTCATCTCAGTGCCGGCACGACTGGCACGGACGGCGCGCCGCATCATCCTGCACCTGCCGGACGCCTGGCCCTGGCAGACCGCGTTCGACCGACTCTTCACCGCGACGCACGCACCACCACCACCGGCCGCGGCCAGCTGACCACCGCCGCCACCAGCGGCACGACCGAGAACGAAGTGGACAACCGGGATGAGACGCCCGGAACTCACCCCTGCCCGCAGCCGATCACGCCGCGCCCATCACGCCGACGCCACCCGCCGAAGGCTCATCGGTGGATCGAGGCTAAGAGCGAGGCCGACCACGACACCGGAGACGGAACCGACTACGTAGCCGGTGAGTAGTCGGACCAGGGTGATGCGGAGTTCCTCCCACAGTAGGCCCGACGAGATGTCCTCTGCTGCCTTGGCTGCGACCGCGCTCGGCTGACTGAAGAATCGAGGGTCGATCCAGCCGGCGCGGGCCGACAACTCCCAGATGACCAGTGCGCCCACCGGAATGAGGAGACCAAGGAAGACCCGAATCACGAGGTCGCGGCGAGCCTGCTCGTTGGTGGGTCTGCGCTTTGCCTCAGGACGCCGCACGACCCAGTTGGCTTTGCTGGTCCCTCGTGTTTGTTCAGTGTCGAGACTCATCATGCACCTCCGGCGGCGACTGAGACGTCACCGCGCAGTCGGGACCACAGGTCCTCTTCCATACGGACGAACTCGCGGTCCTGTCGGAGTTCGGGTTTGCGTGGGTGCTCGAACGGCACGTCGATGAGCTCCCGAATGTGCCCCGGGCGTGCGGACATCAGCGCGATACGATCCGACATGAGGAGCGCCTCGTCCAGGTTGTGTGTCACGAAGAACACGGTGTACTGGTGCTCACGGACGATGGAGAGCAATTCCTCCTGCAGTACCTTGCGCAACTGCGCGTCGAGCGCCGCGAAAGGCTCGTCCATGAGCAGGATCTCGGGCTCGACCACGAAGGCTCGAGCGAGCGCCACCCGCTGCTTCATCCCGCCCGAGAGGTTGCCGGGGTAGGCCTTCTCGAACCCGGTCAGCCCGACTCGGTCCACCCACTTCTGGACCCGGCGGTCGGCCTCTGCGCGGTCGACTCCCGCGGCGTCCAATCCGAGACGGACGTTGTCTTCGACGTTGCGCCAGGGGAAGATGCTGTACTCCTGGAACACGGGTGCGACAAGCGGACGCGATTGATCGTCCTGCTGGAGCCGAACCTGACCCGTCGTCGGCTTCTGGAGACCAGCGATGACTCGAAGCAATGTCGATTTGCCGCACCCTGATGGGCCGACGACGGACACGAATTCGCCTCGGCGCACCGCCAGGTCCACGCCTTCGAGTGCGACGACTTCTGCTCGACCGCGGGGTTGGTACCGATACTCGACGTTTTCGACACTGATCTTGTCATCCACCTCACGTTCGGGTGGGATCCCGGGGTTCCCAGGCGGACGGGTGGAGCCCGTCTGTAGTTCGGACACTTTCGCTCCAATTCGACTCACCGAAATTCACTTCTGCTGAAGTGAATAATCTCGTGATCTGGGGAGTATGTCAAGGGTCACAATGGCCTGACAGAAGGCTGGCTCGCGTTGAGCAGACTCACGGGGTTCGTCAGAAGGTCGTCGCCAGATGGCGCAGAAGGATGGGAATCTCGCTGGTATGAACTCGCCGTTCGGCGATCGGAGCTATGGGGGCGGGCCCGCCGTCGAGCGAATCGGTCGGTGCCGGGCAAGCCTGCTGGACGTCGCACTCACGGATACGGCGGAGCCCCGTTGACGGTCGGCGAACAGTGGCCGAGATCTGCACCGAACTGTCCGAACAGGAGAAGGAGAGCGACCGGGAGCACGTTCGCAAATATCGACCCACCATCATCGATGCGCTCACACGGTGAGGCCCGCTGACCGCGTGGTTTGTGCCGACTAGCTGTACTGCCCAGGCAGGTTGGTTGAGGGAATGCAACGACACGTGATAGCCGGTCGTTGAACCACGATGGTCTCCCGTCGTGAAGTGGAGCAAGAACGGGAGACCTCCGTGGTTCACCGCCCCGAAGGACCGCCTGCCCGTGCGCATTCGCTCACTGCAGGTCGATCCAGACGTGGTCGACGACTGTCGATCCGGTCGGGTACTGCGCTGCACCTCGCGGTATGCCATGGCTCCTGGAAGCCTCCACCCCGGAGAACCGTTGTGGCATCTCCTCTGCGACCGCACTCATGTATTGCTGGTTCGGTCATGACCGTTCTCGACACTGCGATCCCGCGCCACTGACGACAGGCAGATCGAGGGAATCCGGTCACACCGCGGAAGTAGCCGTTTTGCGGCCGTCTGAGGGGGACGACCGCTCGCATCAGGTGCCCCGGCCTGCGCTCACAGGCCGGGGCACCAGATTTGCAGAGGGACAAGGAGCATATCGGTCGTCGGATTGGTGATTGTGTACGCAGAAGGGTCGAGTTGAGGACGGCGCACGAGCAAACACTTCCTCCGAAATCTATGTACTCCAACGCTTGGCATCGGCGCGTGCGATCGACAGAGGTTCCTCGTCGGAGTGCCCGGCCGCAATCCATTCGACGGCGCTGCGGTCGGCGAGTCCGGACTGAGGAGCCAGGAGCCAAGCCGTACACGTCCACGAATCAGCGCGCGAATGCAGAGTCCTCCACAGTGCGACTAAACCTGGGCGAACCGAGCGTTCGTTCGTGAACTGCCGAATGGGGTACACCCATCTGGCAGTTGTCGAGGCGGAGGATGTTCGGCTTGAGTGGCTGAGGCTGTGGGCGACACCGGCGTAGGCCGGTGGGGAATTCCCCTTCGCTCGGTAGCATTGATTGGGGTTGTCCGCGTTTCGAGGTGGTAGGCGGTAAATGGCCAGGCGCCGGTAGCGGACGGCTACCTGCGCGGTGACCTTGACTTTGAGGATGCCCTGCCGGAGGTGACTGGGGTCGACCAAAGTCGCGGGGACCTTGTGGAGGTCCTGCGTAGCCTTCGCACGTCGTGCGTGAAGGCAACTGTGATGCCTGCCTGCGACGCGCAGAGTCTCGCCGATGCCGGTTTTGCCGCCGATTTGCCTTCCATACTGTCGGCTCGGCTGGATCGCGGCATCCGGATGGCGAGTTTGGTCGCGTCCTCTTTGTCGGTTGATTCTGCAGCTGACCGGCTCGACGTCAGCCCGGCACGGGTTCGGCAGTGGATCGACGAGTGCCGTCTGTGGGTGTTCGGCTTGGGCGGTGATCGTCTGCTGCCCTCTGCGCAGTTCACCGTGACCGGTGTCGTCCCGAACCTGGAGAAGGTCATGCCCCAGATGTCGAAGGGCCTGCACCCGCTGACGGTGCAGGCCCTGCTCACCCGTCCGCAGCCGTCGCTGACTGACGGAGGGCGGCCGATGTCGATCACGGCGTGGTTGACTGCATGTATTGGCACCGATTCTGAGATCAAGCAGGTCCGTGACATCATCGCGGCTGCCGAGTGGGAATCGAGCTAGACCCCGCGGTAGTCCATGGAAAACCTTTTGTCTCAACTTTATTCGATAGATCATGGTCGATCTTGTGTCGCGCCAGCGAGTGGGATGCAACCTTCAGCGTCATACGGCTTGCAGTCGGTTTGTTCCCAGGTCTTCCGATGCACTCCCGATCTGCACTACGGGGAAGCATCGCGCTGGCAGGTGACATTCGCGAGTACCTGATACGTCGAATTGCGGGCACCCAACTTGCGGCCAGGGAGTGCCCGTCGCGGTTCAATGCAGTCGGATCGTTGAAAGCCACTGTTGCCCAGGAGCGCTGCTATCGCGGAGCCTGAGGCTCCATGTGCGGCTAGTTGGTTGGCGAAGGTTTCGCGGAGGGCGAGGGTCGCGACTCCTCGGGGTATTTGAGCATCAATTCCGGCGCGTTTGTAGGCGGTGGTGACGGTCCATCTGAGTCCATTTCGGGTGAGTGGTTTGCCTCTGTGTCCCAGGAACAGGGGAGCGGTGGGGAGCGAGCTGCAGTGCAGTGCTCCCGCTTGTTTCGTCGGTCGTCGGGAATCGTGATGCTCGTTCGGCCAGGTACGCGGCGAGGATTACGGTCAGCGGTGACTCGATGGGGAGGGTTCTGGCGGGCCTGCGGCTGTCGTGGGCCACGACGATCGCCTGGTGACGTGCGGTGCCGACGAGGTCTCCGATTTGTGCCGCGCACATTTCTGAGGGGCGTAGCCCAGTAGTGCCCCATAGAGTGGTGTAACTCGGTGGCCGAGATCGTCTGCGATTCCGTGTTGTGCACGGGTGTAGAGCGGCCACCGTGTGATCCTTCGAGTCAACCTTCTACCGAATCCTCGAACGGAGTCATCACGATGACCGCACCTCATATTGTCGACCCTGCAGGCCTGCTTGGCCAAGCCCTCGCCGACGCGTCGCCGGATCTGATGCGCGAGCTACTGCAGACCATGATCAACGCATTGCTCTCCGCCGATGCCGACGCCGTGTGCGGCGCCGAGTGGAACGCCCGCTCGGAACAGCGCACCAACCACCGCAACGGCTACCGCCACCGGCCCCTGGATACCCGGGTCGGCACCGTCGACGTCGCCGTCCCGAAGCTGCGCTCGGGCAGCTACTTCCCCGAGTGGCTGCTCGAGCGCCGCAAGCGAGCCGAGTCCGCGCTGATCACCGTCGTAGCCGACTGCTATCTGGCCGGGGTGTCTACCCGCCGGATGGACAAGCTGGTCAAGACCCTGGGTATCGACTCGCTGTCCAAGTCGCAGGTCTCACGCATGGCCCAGGACCTGGACGAGCAGGTCGCCGCGTTCCGGCACCGCCGCCTGGACGAGGCCGGGCCGTTCACCTTCGTCACCGCCGATGCGTTGACGATCAAGGTCCGCGAGAACAAGCAGGTCGTCAAGGCTTCCGTGCTGCTGGCCACCGGCGTCAACGGCGACGGCCACCGCGAGGTGCTGGGCATACAGGTCGCCACCAGTGAGACCACGGCCTCGTGGAACACCTTCTTCGCCGACCTGGTTGCCCGCGGCCTGGGCGGGGTGCGGCTGGTGACCTCCGATGCCCACGCCGGGCTCATCGAGGCGATCGCGGCGAACCTGCCCGGCGCCGCGTGGCAACGCTGCCGCACCCACTACTCGGCGAACCTCATGGCCGTGTGCCCCAAGTCCATGTGGCCGGCCGTGAAGGCGATGCTGCACAGCGTCTACGACCAGCCCACCGCGGAGGCGGTCAACGCGCAATTCGACCGGCTGCTGGAGTACGCCGAGCACCGGCTGCCCGAGGTCGCCGACCACCTCGGCGACGCCCGCGAAGACCTGCTCGCCTTCACCGCATTTCCCGACGACGTGTGGCGACAGATCTGGTCCAACAACCCCATATCGGTTAACCGGCCCTCCCACGACACGATCACGGTTGCAGCGTGAGGTCCTGAGCCGACGACCGGTTGAGGCGCATGCTGGCGGTGTCGGCTCCGATCGAAAGGCGGCGGACAATGACCGTTCGGGTGCGCATCAGCAGCAACGGGCATGTGATCGACGGCCAATGGGAAGGATGCGCAGCAGCAAACGCGTTCCTGACGCATCTGGCCGGACGCGGATTCAGTTCGGCAACGGTGCGGGCATATGCGTTCGACGTGCTCAATCTGGCCCGATTCCTGCTCGATCGCGACCTCACGGTGGCTGCGGTGACGCCGGTGACGGTGTTCGAGTGGGTCGACTGGCAGAACGTGCACCGCAAACCCCGCCCAGGCATGGCGACACGAGGTGATCGGGGCACTGCGGCATCGACGATCAACCGACGAGTCGCGGCGATACGCGCATTGTTCGAATACCTGGTGATGACCGGGATACGCACCGAAAATCCGGTGCCCTCACCGCGGCGCGGACAGGGACTGCGACCACCAGCGCGAGGACTGCTCGGACACCTCGGGCCGGGCCGACCCCGAGCCGGAGGCAGGCTGGTACGCCAACCGCGGCTACTGCCCGAGTCCCTCGACGCCGACGCGATCGAGCAGTTTGCGGCGTCGCTGCGCACCCATCGGGATCGAGCGATGTTGTGGGCGATGCTGTTCGGCGGGCTGCGCAACGCCGAGGTGCGATCCCTGCGGTTGGCAGACGTCGATTTCGGCCAGCGACGACTCCGGGTGCTCGGCAAAGGCTGCAAGGAACGGGTGGTGCCGGTCGATGCGGTGTTCTTCACCGAACTGTCGGCCTATCTGCGCCTCGAACGGCCACCGGGGTTGGCGACCGAGGAGTGTTTCGTGGTGCTGCGCGGCCCCACCGCGGGGGCGCCGGTGACCGAGGCGGGACTGCGGTCGCTGTTCCGGCGGCACCGGGACCTCTCCGGTGCGACGAGGGTGCGTCCGCACCGATTGCGCCACACCTACGGCACCGAACTCGCTGCCGCCGGAATCGATCTGATGGTGCTGCGAGAATTGATGGGGCATGTGTCTCCGGACACCACTGCCGAATATGTGCATTTGTCGGTCGAGCAGCTCGCCGCCGAATACGGCGCGGCCCGCGCCAGTCTCGCCGGAACACGACAATGAGCACCGCGGTGGTTGCGACGGTCGTCCTGCCGGCCGGACCGGGTGCGGTGCTCACCGACTACCTCGAGCACGTCGCCAGCCTCGGGCTCAGCGACAGGTCGGTGCGCGCTCGCACCCTCATCGCGACCACCTTCCTCACCACGCATCCGGACTTGCGGGACTGGATGACCCGACCCGCTGCCGACCGGCTGGCCGAACTACGCCGCACCGGGGCCTGGCCACTGCTGTGTCACCTCATCGGACGCGGCAACCTGCGGCTCGACCTCGAACTCGCGGCCGTCAAGAACCTCACCGGACTCGGCCGGGCCGTCGAGGACCGCGACCCGGACGGGTTCGCCGCGGTCCGGGCCGCCGGCCTGGTTTTGGGGTGGACACCGCAATGGGTCGAGACCGTCCTCGGCGAGTGCCTGGCGGTGCTGCTCGCCTGGCACGGCGGTTCCGTCAGCGGTGTGAGCGCCGAGACCGTCGGCGAGTTCGACGCCGCATTGGCTGCCACACAGTCAATCCCGGATACATCGAAACGCGCCTACCGCAACCGTATCGCGGGACTGCGACAAATGCTGTTTCAGGCCCGCATCGTCGACACCCCACCACGGCGCCGACCGTGGGCCCGCACCTACGCCCAACGCTTCGCCGACGCCCCGATGGCCGATCCGATCCGCGAGGCCCTGTTGCGTTACGTCACCGTCCGGGCATCGGTGCTCCGCCCGAAATCGGCCGAATCGCTGATCAACGACCTGCTGCCGTTCGCGGACTACCTCACCACCAACCATCCCGAGGTCACCTCCCTCGAGGATCTCGACCGCAGTCACATCGAGGGCTTCCTCGTCTGGAATCGCACCCGCACCTGGCGTGGGCAACGCGCCGCTGCCGGGGCCGGGCGCATCATCTCCAAGGCCGTGATCCAATCGACGGTACTGAGCGTGCGCAACCTGCTCGAGGACATCACCGAATGGGGCTGGGAGCAGGCCCCACCGCGCCGTCTGGTCTTCGCCGCCGACGTCCCGAAACTCGACCAACCGCTTCCGCGGGCATTGCCGCCCGACATCGATGCTGCGGTGATGAATGCGGTTTCCCAGCTGGATGATTCGTTCGCTCGTATCGGGTTGACGGTGCTGCGCGGAGCCGGTCTGCGGGTCGGGGAGCTACTGGATCTCGAGCTCGGCAGCGTCATCGATTACGGCCCGGCCGGGACCTGGCTCAAGGTTCCGTTGGGCAAGCTCGCCACCGAACGCATGGTCCCGCTCTCGGCGACCACTATCGCCGCGTTGGACGAGTGGACCGGCGGGCGTGGTATCTGTCGGCCATTGCCGCATCCCCGCACCGGAGAGTTGACCGATTTCCTGTTCGTCGCACACGGCCGCCGTCTCAGCCAGACCCGGCTGCGCAACGGTCTGCTCGCTGCCGTCGAGGCTTGCGGACTGCGTGGGGCCGGGGGTGCGCCGTTGGTGGTGACCCCGCATCAGCTGCGGCATACTTGGGCCACCGAACTCGCCAACGCCGGGATGAGCCTGCAGGCGTTGATGGCGTTGCTCGGGCATGTCACTCCGCAGATGACTTTGCGTTACGCCACTTTGGCTTCACCGACGTTGCGGGATGCCTATGACCAGGCGATGGGCAAGATGCGGCGGCGGTTCACGCTCACTCCGGTCGGCAAACCGATCGTCCCCGACGCGGTGAGTTGGCTCGGCAGTGAGATGCTCAAAACGCGTGTTGCCCACGGTTACTGTTCCCGTCACGAGAGCGCGGGTGCGTGTCCCTATGCCAACATCTGCGAGACCTGCGACAACTTCGTCACCGGACCTGAGTTCCGCGGCGCGCTCGAGGCGCAACGCACCGACATCCAGGCTCTCGAGGTCGATGCTCGTGACCGTGGATGGCCCGATGAAGCTGCCCGGCATCATCGTGTCGCTGAGGCGTTGACCGACCACTTGCAGCGTCTCGATCGCTGATTCGATGTGAGATCAGGGTTGATCTCATCCCTGAGGGCCGGATAACCGAGCGGCTCAACCGCGAGATCCGCCGCCGCACCGACGTCGTGGGCATCTTCCCCAACCGGGATGCCATCGTCCGCCTCATCGGCGCCGTCCTGGCCGAGCAGACCGACGAATGGGCCGAAGGCCGCCGATACCTCGGCCTAGAAGTGCTCAGCCGCTGCCGGCTCACCCTGACCACCAACACCGACACCAGCCAGGCGACGGAGGTGAGCACCGATGAACTGATGCAACTACCCGCCTGACCACCAACGAAGGATCAAAAACGAGTTACACCACTACCAGGGGCTTGACCCGTCCCGACGTGCCAGGGCCGCCGCGCGGCAGCAGGCATTCCGATCCGCCCGGACGTCGTCCCGTGCCTCCGCCCGGGCAGCGTCCGATGTCTGCGCCCGGTCAGCGTCCGATGCCGCCGCAGGGTCGGCCTCCGATGCCGCCACCCGGTCAGCGACCCGGACCTCCTCCGGGGCAGCGTCCGATGCCACCGCAAGGTCGGCCTCCGATGCCGCCACCCGGGCAGCGACCCGGACCTCCTCCGGGGCAGCGTCCGATGCCACCCCAGGGCAGGCCACCCATGCCGCCTCCCGGGCAGCGCCCAGGGTCTGCGCCCGGTCAGCGTCCGATGCCGCCGCAGGGTCGGCCCCCCGGTGAACGCCGCTATGGGGAGCCGCCGGTCACGCCCGCTGCGCGCTCCGCGGTAGGGCCGGGAGCCGCTGCGGCCGGGATCACCCGATCGGGATCCGTCCCACCCCCGTACGAACCGAACGATCCATCAGCTAGCTCCTCGGGCAACGAGCCGCCCGAGCCGCCCGAAAGAGGTTCCGCCGCGAAAACGAAGAAGAAGTCCAAGTGGCGGGTTGTTCGGCGCACGATGTACGCGTTGATCGCCTTGGGCCTGATCGTGCCGATTCTGGCGTTCATGGTGGCGTACACGCTGGTGGACGTTCCTCGACCCGGTGACCTCAGAACCAACCAGGTCGCGACGATTTTTGCGTCCGACGGTGCGAGCGTGCTCGGCAAGGTGGTGCCCCCCGAGGGCAACCGGACCGACGTGACGATCGACCAGATCCCGGAGCACGTACGCAATGCCGTCCTTTCGGCCGAGGACCGCGACTTCTACTCCAACCCCGGATTCTCGGTCACCGGATTCGGCCGGGCTCTGCGCGACAACGTGCTCGGACGCGACAGCGCAGGTGGCGGCTCCACGATCACCCAGCAGTACGTGAAGAACGCGCTGGTCGGTAACGACCGGACGCTGACTCGCAAGATGCGTGAGCTGGTCATCTCCTCCAAGATGGCGCGGCAGTGGTCCAAGGACGACATTCTCGCGGCCTATCTGAACACCATCTACTTCGGTCGTGGCGCGTACGGCATCGCAGCCGCGTCCACGGCGTATTTCGGTAAGTCCGTCGATCAACTGTCGGTCGAGGAAGGTGCTGTGCTGGCGGCAGTCATCCAGCAGCCCTCCAACCTCGATCCCGAGGTCAACCCGACGGGAGCGCAAGCTCGGTGGGATTACGTCCTCGACGGCATGGTCTCGCAGGGCCAGCTCGACTCCACCCAGCGAGCCGCGATGATGTTCCCCGCGGTGGTTCCGACCTCCCAGGTGGACACCGGTGACGCGGACGACGCTGGTCCCAACGGCCTGATCAAGGCCCAGGTACTGCGCGAGTTGTCTGCTGCCGGAGTCAGCGAGCAGGACCTCAACACCGAAGGTCTGCAGATCACGACGACAATCGATCCGAAGGCGCAGGCTGCTGCGATCGAGGCCGTGAACAGCAACCTCGAAGGCGAGCCGTCGGAACTGCGAACGGCATCGGTATCGGTCGATCCGCGCAGTGGTGCGGTCCGGTCGTACTACGGCGGCGCGGACGGGCGCGGATTCGACTTCGCGCAGTCGGGCCTGCAGACGGGATCGTCGTTCAAGGTGTTCGGTCTGGCCGCCGCGTTGGATCAGGGCATCCCGCTCTCGAAGATGTACGACAGCTCTCCGCTGGACGTCAACGGCATCGAGATCAGCAACGTCGAGGGTGCCTCCTGCGGAACGTGCACCATCGCCGAGGCGCTGAAACGTTCACTGAACACCAGCTTCTATCGCATGATGCTCGGGATGGACAACGGCCCGCAGGCCATCGCAGACATGGCGCACAAGCTCGGCATCCCGCAGGAGATCGACGGCGTCGGCCCCACCCTGACCGAGCCCGACAACGCGGGTCCCAACTACGGAGTTGTGCTCGGCCAGTACCAGTCTCGCGTCCTCGACATGGCCTCCGCCTACGCGACATTGGCTGCGTCCGGCGTATATCACACCCCGCACTTCGTGCAGAAGGTCGTCACCGCCGACGGCACCGTGCTTCTCGACCGCGCTCCCGAAGCCGGCCAGCAGGTCGTCTCGGCCGCGGTCGCGGACAACGTGACCTCGGCGATGCGACCGATCGCCGGGTACTCGAACGGTCACAACCTCGCCGGTGGTCGTCAGTCGGCAGCGAAGACCGGTACCGCTCAGCTGGGCGACACCGGGCAGAACAAGGATGCCTGGATGGTCGGCTACACGCCATCGTTGTCGACGGCCGTGTGGGTCGGCACCGAGCAGGGTCTGCCGCTCGAGAACAGCTACGGCGGACCGATCTACGGATCGGGCATACCGTCGGACATCTGGAAAGACACGATGGACGGCACGTTGGAGGGCACCTCGAACGAGACCTTCCCGACGCCCGAAGCCATTGCCGGTCAGGCCGGAGTGCCGCAGTACTCCGCGCCCGCACCGACGGCCACGGTCGCACCGACGACTGCTCCGCCGCAGGTGACCCTGCCGATTCCGACGGAGATCTCCCCGCCCGTCGTCATCACGCCACGGCAGGTTGAAATTCTGCCCGGAGTGACGATTCCGCTTCCCGGGTTGGCACCGGCTCAGCCGGCACCGGCCGCGCCCGAACCGGCTACTCCCGGGCAGTAGCGACTCCACCGGTGACGACCGAACCCGACCGCAAGGGTCGAGCATTGGCGAGCCCCGGTCGCCTCGACGCGGCGAGCGAGAATGACCGAGATCTACCCAGTCGGACCGATCCGATGGCCGGGGAATTGTCCTCGGTCATCGGCGGTCCGGTCGGACGTCACGCGGTGATCGGACGGCAACGGTGGTTCACCGCACTGCGGGTGATCCTGCTGTTGGCGGTGATCTTCCTGTGCTTCGGTTGGTTCGCGAAGGCGGCGTGCATTCAGCAGGCTCCGGTCGGTCCCAACGGTGAACTGGGACTGGATTGGAGTGGCAGCCGGCAGTACGTGGCCATGTGCTATTCGGACACCGTGCCGCTGTACGGTGCCGAGCGACTCGACCAAGGCGCGTTCCCGTACAAGAAGTCCTGGGAAGAAACCAAGGCCGACGGCTCGACCCAGGTTCGATACATGGAGTACCCGGTGCTCGCGGGGCTGTACCAGTACGGCTCGATGGTCGTCGGGAAGATGTGGAACTCGCTGAGTTTCCTTCCCCAGGCCCTGCCCGTCGTCGTGTATTTCAACGTGGTTGCCCTGGGTCTCGCCGTCGCCTGGCTCGTCACCGTGTGGGCCACGGCAATAGCTGCGGGACGGCGGATCTGGGACGCGGCCCTGGTCGCCGCGTCGCCGCTGGTGATCGTCCACGGCTTCACCAATTTCGACGCTCTGGCCGCGGCTTTCGCGCTCACCGGTCTGTTGGCATGGGCCAAGAAGAGGCCGGTTCTCGCCGGTGTGCTGATCGGACTCGGCGGTGCCACTAAGCTCTATCCCCTGCTGTTCCTCGGTCCGCTTCTGGTGTTGTGCTGGCGGACCGGCCGGATGCGGGAGTGGGGCCTCACCGCGAGCGCTGCCATCGGAGCCTGGCTGGCCGTGAATCTTCCTCTGGCGCTGCTGTATCCGTCGGGGTGGTACGAGTTCTTCCGGCTCAACTCCGAGCGCGGAGCCGACCCCGATTCCCTGTACAACGTGGTCACCTCGTTCACCGGCTGGCCCGGTTTCGACGGTCCGCTCTATGCAGGCGCCAAGCCCCTGATCCTCAATGCCGTGACGCTGGTGTTGTTCGCCATCGTGTGTGCGGTGATCGCCTACATCGGCACGACGGCCCCCGTGCGGCCGCGGCTCGCGCAGTTGATATTCCTGGTGGTCGCCGGCTTCCTGCTCACCAACAAGGTATGGAGCCCGCAGTATTCGCTGTGGCTGGTTCCACTGGCCGTGCTTGCGTTACCGCATCGCCGAATACTGTTGGCGTGGATGACGATCGACGCGTTCGTCTGGTTCCCGCGGATGTACTACTACTTGGGCGTGGAGAACAAGGGCGTGCCCGAGCAATGGTTCACCGCAGCCGTCGTGGTGCGCGATATCGCGGTGATCGGGTTGTGCGCGTTGATCATTCGGCAGATCTACCGGCCGTCCGAAGACCTCATTCGAAACGGCAGCGCCGTCGACCCGCTCGGTGGCGTTCTCGACGGCGCTGCAGATCGGGTCAGGGCCCGCCCGGTCACATATAGCGGCCCAACTGCTTGACGGCTTCACCGGCGTGCTTGTACACTCGCGACATGGTTGTGACGACACGCGTGACCACCTCCGACGGCATCATCGAGGGAAAGCCCGTCGGTGACCTCACCACCTGGCGAGGCATTCCCTACGCCGCCCCACCCGTCGGCCCACTGCGTTTCCGGGCGCCGCAACCCACCGAACCGTGGGACGGCGTGCGCGACGCCACCGAGTGGGGCAATGCCTCCGTTCAGCACAAGCGAGGCACGATGCTCGCGATCGGCAAGTACCAGCCGTCCAGCGAGGACTGCCTGACGCTCAATGTGCTCGCCCCCAGCGCACCGAGCGCGAACCCGCGTCCGGTCATGGTGTTCATCCATGGCGGCGCGTACACCTTCGGCACGTCCGCTACTCCCCTGTACGGCGGCGGCTCCCTGGTGCGCCGCTCGCTGAAGGACGGCGACGGCATCATCTACGTCTCGGTCAACTACCGACTCGGCGCTCTCGGCTACCTCGACATGTCCCAGTTCTCCACTCCCGAGCGGCCGTTCGACTCCAACCTCGGCTTGCGAGATCAGGTAGCCGCTCTGGAATGGGTGCAACGCAACATCGCCGAGTTCGGCGGCGATCCGAGCAACGTCACCGTTTTCGGTGAGTCTGCCGGCGGCAACGCCGTCACCACCCTGATGACGGTTCCCTCGGCCAAAGGCCTTTTCGCTCAGGCCATTTCCGAGAGTTCCGCTCCCGGCATGACCGCCACCAAGGAGCGCGCCGATCAATGGGCGCGGGAATACGTCGGCTACCTCGGCGGCACCGTCGAGAACGCTGCCGAGACCCTCGAGAACGCCGAGGTACTACGGCTCGGACGCGCGGGGACCAAGCTGGATCTCACCACGTGGCACCGCACTCCGGGCCTGTTCCCGTTCGGCCCGGTGATCGACGGCGACTTCCTACCGATCAGCCCGGTCGAGGCGTATGCGAACGGAACCGCGCACCGCGTGCCGCTGATCATCGGTACCAATGCCCGTGAGGGAACGCTGTTTTCGAAGTTTCTCCACACGGTGCCCACCAATCCAGAGCGCATCACCAAGCTGTTCTCACTCACCGATCCCGACGCCGAAGCGGTGGTCACTTCGGGCTACCGGGGCTACCCGAACGAGCGTGCCGCCATCGACTTCGGCGGCGACTTCACCTTCTGGAAGCCGTCACTGGAAGTGGCCGAGGGACATTCGCGTCACGCACCGACGTACTTCTACCGATTCGACTTCGCGCCGCGATCGATGAAGCTGCTCGGATTGGACGCCACCCACGGCTTCGAATTGTTCGCCGTGTTCGGGATCAGTGAGACCTTGTTCGGTAAGGCGCTCACCCTGGCCGGCGGACGCAAGGCGTTCTCCGAGGTCACCGAGCAGGTGCAATCGCACTGGATTGCGTTCGCCACCAACGGAAAGCCGTTGGAGTCGTGGCCGGCGTACGACGAAGGCGACCGAAAGACACTGATCTTCGACACCCGCACTCGGGTGCAGAAGGATCCGCGGAGCGACCGCCGCAAGGCGTGGGAAGGCTACCGCGGCTACGCCAGCCAGAAACTCGAACCCTTCACTTGAGCAGACGTGACATTCGACGGTCGGCAAGAATTTTGCCGGCCGTCTGGCACGTGGCGCAGTACTGAAACGATCGATCGACGTACGCGACTTCGCGTACCGGATCTCCGCACACCGGGCACGGCAGCCCAGTTCTGGCGTGCACCCGCATACCAGATCGCTTCTCCCCCTTCAGCCGCGCCGCGTCCTGCCCGGCCGAGCGGGCCACCGCGTCGGACAGCACCGAGCGCATCGACGCGTAGAGCGTCGCGACGGATTCGGGATCGAGCTTGCTCGACGACGCGAACGGCGAGAGCTTCGCGACGTGCAATATCTCGTCCGAGTACGCGTTGCCGATACCGGCCAACAGAGATTGGTCCACCAACGAGGTCTTCAGTCGCGCGGTGGTGCCGGCGAGTATTTCGGCGAACTCGAGCTCGGTGACCGTCAGCGCATCGGGTCCGAGGCGAGCGACGCTCGCCACCTGCGCAGGGTCACGGACCACCCAGACCGCCAATCGCTTCTTGGTACCGGCTTCGGTGAGGTCGATGGCGGGCGTCGCGCCTTCGGGAGTGAAGAAGTGGATCCGCAGTGCCAACGGACCTTTGCCGGGCTTGGGCGGCGCGGCGCTGGGATTGTCCACCCACCGCAGCCAACCGCCGCGCGAGAGATGCGTGATCAACCACAGGTCGCCGGCCCGCAGTGCCAGGTGTTTACCGAACCGCGCGGCATCGGTGACGTCCTGGCCCTGCAGTTCGGTGATCGGCGGATCGAACGTCTTGAGAACACTCAGCGCGGCGATGTCGATGCGGCCGATGACGGCACCGACGGCATGTTCGCGCAGGAAGCCGGCAAGGGCTTCGACCTCGGGCAATTCCGGCATGAAACCAGTATGCAGCTACGATGACCGTCGTGATGGTTCCGACTCCGTACGAAGATCTGCTGCGCCGCATCATCGATACCGGGACGGCGAAGTCCGACCGCACCGGGACCGGCACCACCAGCGTGTTCGGGCATCAGATGCGCTTCGATCTGGCAGCGGGCTTCCCGTTGATCACCACCAAGAAGGTCCATCTGAAGTCGATCGTGTACGAATTGCTGTGGTTCCTGCGCGGCGACTCCAACGCCACCTGGCTGCAGGAGCACGGCGTGAGCATCTGGGACGAGTGGGCAGCTCCGGACGGCGAGCTCGGCCCCGTCTACGGAGTGCAGTGGCGGTCGTGGCCCACCCCGTCCGGCGAGCACATCGACCAGATCAGCCAGGTCATCGAGACCTTGAAGACCGATCCGGATTCGCGGCGCATGATCGTCTCGGCCTGGAACGTCGGCGAGATCCCGCGGATGGCGCTTCCGCCCTGCCACGCGTTCTTCCAGTTCTACGTGGCCGACGGCAAACTGTCCTGCCAGCTGTACCAACGCAGCGCAGACATGTTCCTCGGTGTGCCGTTCAACATCGCCAGCTACGCGCTGCTCACGCACATGGTGGCGGCCCAGACGGGTCTGGAAGTGGGCGAATTCGTGTGGACCGGCGGCGACTGCCACATCTACGACAACCACCGCGAACAGGTTACCGAGCAGCTCTCCCGCGAGGCGTATCCGTACCCCACTCTGAAACTGGCACAACGAGATTCGATCTTCGACTACACCTTCGAGGACATCGAGATGGTGGACTATCAGCACCATCCGGCCATCAAGGCTCCGGTCGCAGTGTGACTGCCCCGCAATTCGTCGGTCTGATCTGGGCTCAGAGCCGGGCCGGGGTCATCGGCGACGGGGGTGGCATCCCCTGGCGCATTCCCGAGGACATGGCGCACTTCAAAGCCACGACGGCCGAGCACCCGGTGATCATGGGGCGCAGGACCTGGGATTCGTTGCCGGCGAAGTTCCGCCCGCTGCCGGGCCGTCGCAACATCGTGGTCACCCGTAACGCGTCGTGGACCGCCGACGGTGCCGAAAGCGCACCGAGTGTCGCCGACGCTGTGGCCCTGGCGAGCGGAAGCCCGGTTTGGATCATCGGTGGCGGCGAAATCTATCGCAGTGCAGTGAGTATCGCGACGCACCTCGAAGTCACCGAGGTCGATCTCGACATCTCCGGCGATACCGTCGCCCCCGAGATTCCGGACGGCTGGACCGCGAAGGCCGGCGAGTGGCAGAACAGCCGAGTGAACGACACTAGATTTCGCTACGTCGAGTACGGACAGGCTACCCAACCTTCCTGAGCGCGTTCAGGATTCCCCCGTCGCGACCGCAGACCGTGCGTCATACTGACGATCATGGACAAGAAGTCACTCACCGCACTTGCCCGCCAACAACTCAAGCTCGCCGTCGGTGCGTCGAGTGGCCGCAGTTCGCAGACGGTGTACGGCGGTCACCGACGCCACCTGAGGCAGACTGTCGTGGCGTTGGCCGCCGGTAACAAGTTGGCCGAACACGACCTGTCCGGCGAGTCGACGGTGCTGGTGCTGAGCGGAAAGCTCGAGCTGATCAGCGGCGAGCGATCCTGGAAGGGCTCGACCGGCGATCTGCTCGTCATCCCCGACGCCCGCCACAGCGTCGAGGCCCTCGAAGACGTGAGCTTTTTGCTGACCGTCGCTATGTGAGTGCTTTTCGCACTACCAACACCGGGCAGTCCGCGGTGTTGACGAGAGCGAAACTCGTGGACCCCAGCAGCATTCCACCGAATCCGCCGCGTCCCCGGTTGCCCACCACTATCAGTGCTGCGGTTTCGGACAGGCCACTGAGTACCCGTACCGGTCGGTCCTGCGCCACGATGCGCTGCACCTCGACCTCGGGGAACCGCTCCTGCCAGCCGGCGAGGCTCTCTGCCAGCAGTGCCTCTTCGCCGTCGGCAATGGCGTGCCAATCCTTGGGCGCGCGGCCGAACGATTGCGTCAGATCCACATCGGACCACACGTGTACCGCGATCAATACGGCATCGCGCGCCGACGCTTCGACGAACGCCGACTCGACGGCAGTCTGATTGACGTCCGATCCATCGATGCCGACAACGACCGGGCCCTCGGCGACCCGACGACCGTCGATGTCACGGCCCCGCACCACTGCCACCGGCGAGACGCTGTGGGCCGCCAAAGACAATGTGACAGCGCCGGTTTCACTGGCGCCGATCACCAGAATCTCGGCCTGCGCCGAGACGCCGATGAGAACGTCCATGACGCCGCCCTCGATGGCGCTCGACGTCACCTCGAACGCGGGATCGTCGACGACCAGCGCGGCCAGGGTCTCTGCCGCCACCAACCTGGACTTGGCCGTCGCAACGAATTCCGTTGCTTCTCCGGCGAATTCGCTCAGATCGACAACTCCCGGCATGTCGACGGCAGTGACGATGTGCAACCGCCGATCGCGTCGATGCGCGCACAAGGCCGCCCAGATCACTGCCTTGTCCGCCGCGGCGGATCCGTCTATACCGACGATGATCGGTCGAGAGCCTGTCACGATGGGGGCCTCCGGTCGTTGCCCCGAACACAAGGTGTGGAGCGTGAAGAAGAGTAGGAGTTCAGGTTAGTCGATCCACCCCGTCGAGGTAAGTGGTGTCAGCTGGCGCGCAATGCGTTTGCGTACTCCCGCGTTCGCACAGAGCTGCGTTCGATGGTGGCGGCCTGGGCATCGAGATGGTCCAAGTAGTCCGCCAATTGATCGCGACTACGCGCCCCGGCACCGAGATCTGTCCGCTCGAAGATGCGCCACTGGGCCAACATGGGCCGCAGTACCTCGTCGAGATGGCGCGCAAGGTCGTAGATGCCGTCGCGCGCGATGAGCATCGCACTGCGCGCGAAACCGGGGAGGTTGGTACCCGGTAGCTGGAAATTCATGACGACCTCGGTGATGGCGGTGACCGTCAGGCCGGGTGCCACGGTGAGCGCTGCCGAGACCAAGTTCGCGAAGAATCGGACGTGCAGTTCCTGATCGGCGACGATGCGTCCGAGGAGACGATCCGCCACCGGATCATGGCACTGGTCCGCGGTGTTGCGATGACTGATAGTCGAGACCGACTCGTCGAGGACCACCTGAACCAGTGACCGAAGCAGGTGTGCACCGTTCATGGGGGCGTCGAACCCCACCGTCATACATTGCGCTCGAGCTCGTCCGAGGGCGACCGGATCGACGCTGCGGGTGGCGACCAGGTAATCGGTGAGGGCCACCGAGTGCCGACGTCGTTCGCTGCTCCAGTCGGTGAGCCAGGACGGCCAGGCACCGATCTCGGTTGCCCCTGCATCTCGGCGGTAGAGCGGAATGTTCTGCTCGACCAGAAGATTGGTCACCAACGCGGCTTTGGCAGTTTCGGTCAGCGGCGAGGGACGCGATCCCCAGTACATCTCGGCACGCACGAAATCGGCCGGTACCCACTGAACCGACTCGACACGGTGACGGGCGAGATTTTCCTCGATCGTCGGGCGCAACTCCCGGAGGACAGTGAACTGACCGATATCACTGTGCATGCTCGTCCCTTCGTTGCCCACTCCCGACGGGATCAAGGTAGATGTGCGCCGCGTGCGCCGTGAACAGCTTCCCGATTGTTTAGGGCAAGTCGCAGCCGGCCACGTCGGTCGCTCGAGATAGATCACAACGAGTTTTGCCGAAACCATGGATCACACGTAGATAACAACCTATGATCGATCCTGTTAGAGGCCAGGAAACAAACTTGAAGTACGAAAACGACGCGGTTTCAGGTTCGATTGTTTACATTGAGCCATCGAAGCGCGTTGATACGCGCCAGTAAGTTTGCAGTCCGTATGACCTGAAGAACCAACACGAAGGGTTGATCTGTGACCGTTCACAACTCGACTAGCCTCGGAATCATGGTCGCGGGTCAGCCTGCGTCGGCTCCTCTTCGCGATTTCCGCGCGGTGGCGCGGCTCCTGGTAGGACACTTCGCAGCCAACACTCCCTGCGGGTCGTTGCCAGGCGAACAGCTCCACGGCGACGTCACCGAATTCACCGTCAAATGCATCAGCATCGCGGTCCAGATGCTCGACGAGCGCCGCGCCCCGGCGGAATCCGACCTGGCCGAGCTTCGCGCCAAGGCCAGCCAGTGGGCTCGCGAAGGAGTTCCGCTCGAATCGGTGCTCAGCGTCTACCACGAGGGCATCCAGATCGGCTGGAATCTCGTGTCGAAGCGAGCGGGTGAGGGCGATGCAGCGCAGCTGATCGAGGCCGCGCGCATGTTCGTGCTGCTGTCGGAGAAGGTATCCATCGCCGCCAGCAAGAGCTATGTGGAAGAACTGCAGGCCGTGGCCAGCGAACACCACACTGCAGCGCACACTCTGGTCACCTCACTTCTCAGCGGCCACAACGCGGTGTCGATGGCACGTCAGTCCGGCATCGAACTCGCCGACAGCTACCTCGTGCTCGCCATCTCGGTGCCGCCGCACCCGGACGAGAACGACCCCAACATCCAGAAGACGGTCGCCGCTCGCAGAAAGCTGCGTCGTGTCCAGGCCGAGCTGGCCACGATCTGCGGCCGCACTCCCCTGTCCTTGCTGAGCACCGAGGGTGGCACCGTCCTGATTCCCGGTGTCCACGACGACGAGTGGGTCGAGGCTCTGGTGCATCGCATCGGTACCGCCGCCGAGGTGCCCGTCACCGTCACGGCCGAGCAGGCCGCCACTGCGGACATCCCCACCGCAGCCGATCAGGTCCACGAACTGCTGTCTCTGGCCCATCAACTGCACCGCCCGTCCGGCCTGTACCGCATGGACGATCTCGTGCTGGAGTACCAGCTGACGCGTCCGGGCCCCGGCCGACGCCACCTGACTCAGATACTCGAGCCGCTCGATTCGTCACCCGAGCTGCTCGAAACCCTGGAGATCCATATCTCGCACGATCTGAACCGTCAGCGGTCTGCTCGTCAGCTCCATCTGCACACCAACACCGTCGACTACCGCCTCAAGCGGATCGCACAGCTCACGGGCTTCGACCCCACACGTCCGTCCGGAATCCGACACCTGCAGGCCGCGCTGGTGGCCCGCCGACTCGAATCCTCGCGCGGCGCAGCTTGATCTGAGAGTTCCGAACGGTTTCTCGATCCGACGGCAGGTAGCGTCGAAGATACATTCGAGAAGCAAGGGGATTCGTCCGTGGCGAAGTTGATGCTGGAGTTGTCCGGGGTGGTCAAGGAGTACCCCACCGGAGAGCAACCGGTGCGGGCGTTGGACGGCATCGATCTCACGATCGAGGGCGGCCAGTTCGTCTCCCTCGTCGCACCGTCCGGTGCCGGCAAGTCGACGCTGCTGCACATGCTGGGCGCACTCGACACACCGACGTCGGGTTCCATCAGGTTCAACGATGTCGAAGTCACCACCCTCGACGACAACGCCCAATCCGATTTCCGACGCCACCAGGTGGGCTTCGTCTTCCAGTTCTTCAATCTGTTGCCGACGATGTCGGCGTGGGAGAACGTCGCCGTCCCCAAGTTGTTGGACGGCACTCCCATCAAGAAGGCCAAGGCCGACGCGATGCGACTGCTCGAGATGGTCGGGCTCTCGCAACGCTCCGAGCACCGGCCGGCGCAGCTGTCCGGTGGTCAGATCCAACGCATTGCGATCGCCCGAGCACTGATGATGAATCCGGCACTGTTGATCGCCGACGAACCCACCGGCAATCTCGACTCGAAGACCTCCCACAACATCCTCGAAATACTGGCGGACGTGGCACACGCCAGCGAGGGGCGTCGAGCAGTGGTGATGGCGACCCATGACCTCGAGGCGGCGCGCTCCACCGACCGCATCGTCAGCATGATCGACGGTCGCGTCGAGACCGACACACCGACGGCCGGTCTCGATCGGTGATCGGTACCGCTCTCAGCAGATTTCGAGTCATCAGCCTTCGCGACCTCCGCATGCACTGGGTGCGTTCGCTCGTGTCCGCGGGTGTCGTGGCCGTCGCCGCCGGGCTGCTCATCGCCGTCCTCGGCACCTACGGGTCGTTGACCGGATCCGTCGAACGTCTCGCGGTGACGATCGCAGGAAACGCGAGTTACGAAGTCGTCGGTGTCACCGACTCCGGCTTCGACCAGAGCGAACTCGACGTGGTGCGCTCCGTTCCCGGTGTCGACACGGCGGTTCCCCTGCTGCGCAGCACCGTTCGATCCGACGTCGGAGATCTGACGGTCCTCGGTGTCGACTCGTCCATCACGGCACTGCAGTCGGATCTGCAGGGCGCGGTCGGCAACGCGGCGGGACTGTTGTCCGATCCTTCCGGTGTATTGGTCGGAGCCGCAACGGGTCTGAATCAGGGAGACACCGTCACGATCGACGACGTTCCGACGGCGGTGGTCGGCGTGATCGACGGCCCCGGCACGCAACGCATCGGTGGGGGCATGTTCGCGGTTGCGCTCCTTCCCGCTGCGCAGGCACTCACCGATCGCCCCGATCAGCTCGATTCGATCTTCGTCCTGGGCAACGGCGACACACTGCGGTCCGACCTCGACGCCGCACTCGCCGGCCGAGTGTCGGTGATGAGCCCCGACTACCGGGCCGACCGCGCGAACCAGGCGATGAGTCTGACGCGCAATGCCACGCTGATGGTCTCGCTCATCGCATTCGTCGTCGCGGCCTTCCTCGTCTTCAACGTCATGAACATGGCCATCGCGAAGCGTCGACCCACCATTTCTCTCCTTCGCGCCGTCGGTGGACGCCGCGCGGATATCGTCCGCGACCTGCTGTTCGAGTCCGTCCTGGTCGGACTGGTCGGCGGTGCCGTCGGTGTTCCACTCGGAATCGCGATGGGCCGCATCGCCATCGAGAGCCTTCCGCCGTTCCTGTCGCAGGCATTCGACGCTCGAATCGAGTACGTGTTGCCAGGTTTTGCCATTCCCGTGGCGATCGCAGCGTGTGTACTGGCCTGCGTCGGAGCCTCGGCCGTCGCTGCGGTACAGGTGTATCGCATCTCGCCGATCGAGGCACTCGCCGTCGGCGGCGGAGAAACGGCAGGTGGACCACGTCGTCGATTCGTCGCTGCAGCCACCGCGTTCGGCCTCGTCGCCATTGCCGGATCGTTCGTGTTCGCCGTCAACGTCGACGGCCAACTGACCCTCGGTGCCGGAGCGCTGTTCATGTTCGGCGTCGTTGCGCTGTGCGTCGGGGGGACGGGACCGATCGTGTCGGCCACGGCGGCCGTCCCTCGCCGCTGGGGTGGTGCCGGCCGGCTGGCCACCGCCACCATCGAACGTGCCCCGCGACGGATCTGGGCAACGGTCATGACGATCGTGATTGCGGTGGGAGTCAGTGTCGGAGTGTCGGGTTCGTTGGCCAACATGACCGACTCGGCGGCCGAATCGCTGTCGTCGTTGGCGAACACCGACCTGTACGTGTCGATGTCCTCGCCCGACGCCATACCGTCGGGCCCCATCGTTCCTACGGAGGTGGCAGACGCCGTCCGTTCGACGCCCGGTGTCGCTCGCGTCGTCGAGGGGCAGTGGGCATACGCAACGATCGACGGCGAGACGGTATCCATCCAGGGCGTCGCCGACGGCAGCAATGCGGTGACGCTCGCATCGCTCACCGACACCGTGCGGTCCCAGGTGCTCGCAGGTGACGGTGTGGTGCTGTCCCAGGGGTTCGGCAGGACGTTGGGTGTATCGGTGGGCGACTACATCGATCTGCCGACGCCGACGGGCGTGAAGAACGTGCGAGTGCTGGATCTGGTCCAGTACATCAATGCCGCGGGCGGCACGATGGCAATCTCGCTGGACTCGATGCAGCGTTGGTACGACCGACCCGGCGCGACCTACCTGGAGATCGGCGTCGACGGAGACGTTGCGGCCGTTGAGGATTCGTTGCGTTCGACACTGCCGCCCGAGGTCTTCGTGTACACCGGCGCTGCCGCACTCGAGGGCACCAGCGCTGCCATCAGACAGTCCGGCGCACTGGCCATCGCGTTGCAGTGGATCGTCGCGCTCGTCGCCGCGGTCGCGTTGCTCAACACGTTGACGCTGTCGGTCCTGGAGCGTCGACGCGAACTCGGCGTACTGCGAGCCATGGGCGGTGGACGGGGAACCCTGGCACGAATGGTGTTGGCGGAGGCACTGTCGGTCGGCATCGTGGGCGGCGTGCTCGGCCTGATCATCGGCGCGGGTCTGCAGTATCTGAGCACCTTGATCCTCGGCGCCAGCATCGGAATCCCGGTTGCCTACACCGCCGGTTGGTCGGTGCTGCTGTACGGCCTCGTCGCCCTGGGCCTGTCGCTGCTGGGCTCGGCTCCACCCGCCGTGCACGCCTCGCGACTGAACATCGTGGAGGCCATTGCGGCGGACTAGGTTGTGGGCGGGGCCTCTGGATTCGGCGGGTCGGCAGGATTCGCGGGGCCTCTGGATTTCGCAAACGCGCGCGCGTTTGCCAGGTGCGAGCGGAATGGTCAGCGGACGTATAGCAGGACTGCGCGCGCCTAGCGAATGCGCGCGCGTTTGCGGGAGGGAAGGGTTGTCGGATGGCCACATTCAGCGTCGCAGCAGAGGACTACGACGCCGACGCTCTGCTCGACTGCTCGGGCGGCCCGGAGTGGGAGTTGGTTCCTCAGCGAGCCGCCCTCCTGGTCCACGACATGCAGCCGTACTACCTCAACGTGCTCGACGACTCTGTCCGCTCGAAAGTGTTTGCGGCGGCATCGGAGGTGGTCGCGTGGGCGCGGTCGAGTGGGGTACCCATTCTGGCCAGTGCTCCACGAGCGGCGAGTGACGTCGCCCAGCGGGGACTGCTGGGACCGATGTGGGGGTTGGGCCCAAACGCCGAGGAGGTAGCGATCACCGAGCCGGACTTCGCTCCGATCGCAAAGCGAAGTTACAGCGCCTTCTACGCCACCGATCTGGAGGTCGAATTGCGCCGACGCGGCCGTGACCAGCTCATCATCGTGGGCGTGTTCGCGTCGGCGGGAATTTTGGCGACGACGTTCGACGCTTCCGCCCGCGATATTGAGTGCTTCGTCGGCGTCGAAGCGATTGCCGATTACACCGCTCACCAGCACCGCACCGCATTGAAGCTGATTGCGTCACTGACCGGTCGAGTGGCGTCGATCCAGAACCTGCTTCCCGATCCGCGGGGTGGGCCGCTAGACTAGCGAGCGCGATGTGGGTCGGCTGTGCACTCTGGCAGCAAACCTATCCGCAACCGATTGTTCCGAAAATCGAAAAATGTTGCGCTGCAGCAGTTTACGATCAACGGACAGTTACCAGCCTTCGTAGCTCAGGGGATAGAGCAACCCTCTCCTAAAGGGTAGGTCGCAGGTTCGAATCCTGCCGAGGGCACCACAGAGCGCTGCAAGACTGCCATGATGCCCGGGTGCGGCACTTGCGGAGGCGAGCGTATGGCGAAATAGTGCAGGTGTGGACCACTCCCCTGACGAGCATGCGCCACTCGTCCACCTGAACCACAAGAGTTTCCCGCAATTCACCGGCTCGCCACTGCCTACACCCACCGTGGGCGACGTCGCGTTGGCCTTCGTCAGCGGGTTCGGGGGAACGACGATCGGCGGACTGATCGGGGCCGTGGCGGGGTTCATGATCGGCGGGGTCGCCGAGGCAGCTTTGCTCGCCATGGTTCTGGCCGGCATCATCGGATGCGCCGGCCTCTATTTCGCGTTGATCCGTCGACGTCGATGGTCGCTGTCGGACTTGGGTTTTCGATCCCCCGCGCACAGCCTCCTCCATCTCCTGTGGCAGGTTCCGCTCCTGATGCTCCTCGCCGTGCTGGCCACGGCCGGAATTGGCGCACTCCTCGACGTCGCACCGGACGGCAATCAGAACGCGATAGTGAAGGACGCCGTAGAAATCGGACCGGCCTCGATCGCCGCGATACTCGTGCTGATCGCGGGCGTTGTTCCCTTGATAGAGGAAATAGTGTTTCGCAGGATCCTGCTCGATTGGCTCAGGTCCAAGATGCCGACAGCGGTCAGTGCTGCGCTTGTCACCATCGTCTTCGCACTGTGCCACATTGCACCGCCGGCGATGCTGTACATCCTCTTCCTGGGCACCGGCCTTGTTGCACTCCGTCTCTGGTATCGATCGCTCTGGGCTCCGCTGATTTTGCACGCATTCAACAACGCCGTTGTCAGCTCCATCGCCATCGCAGTAGTGCTCACCTGACGTCCGAAGCAGGTCTTGCGTACCATCGAATTCACCCGTACTATCGAACATGCATTCGAGTACTGGGGAGGAACTCGTGGTCACAGCTTTGAAAAATTTGCCGCTGACACCTGATGAGGTGTTGCGTTTCGTCGCACGTCTTCAGGCGTCCGATGTCGTTGTCGACGCAGCAGCAGGCATCGATTTGATCTCCGCTCTCGAGACGGTCAAGTGCGTCAGCGTGGCAACGCAAGCCGTGGTGACCGATGCCGTCGCAACAGCCATCAGCAACGAACGCAAAGAGCTCGGCAAACCGAAAGCTCAGTGGCGCAGCGGGATTGCGTCACAGATCGGCTTGGCCCGACGCGAATCGCCGAACCGTGGCGGCACTCACCTCGGACTCGCACGCGCGCTGGTGCACGAAATGCCGCACACTCTCGCGCGCCTGAAAGCCGGCGAACTCAACGAGTGGCGGGTCATGATTCTTGCTCGCGAGACGGCGTGCCTCACCGTCGACGATCGCCGCACCATCGACGAACGATTGTGCGCAGACCCCGCGACATTGGCCGGTGCCGGCGACCGCACCATCGAGGGTCGCGCTCGCGCACTTGCCAACGAACTCGACGCCGCCTCCCAGGTGAAGCGGCGTGCGAAGGCATACGCAGCTCGGCGCACCAGCACCCGCCCCGCACCCGAATCCATGGGTTTCTTCACCGTCCTCACATCGATGGAGAAGTCCGTCTGCATGTGGGCCACGCTGCGACGAGATGCCGACACCATCATCAACTCGGGCGGCGACACACGCACGCGCGACCAGATCATGGCCGACCTCGTGTTCGAGCGGGTCACCGGCGCGTCAGCAGCCCAAGGCCCGCCAGTGACCGTCGACATCGTCATCTCCGATTCGACGCTGCTCGCCGGCGGTGACACGTCCGCATATCTGCACGGCTACGGCGAAATCCCGTCCGATGTCGCACGGCAACTGATTCGAGACGCGCTCGACGACGCACAAGGCAATGAGACGCACGTCGCATTACGTCGCCTCTATGCCCATCCGAAATCCGGAGCGCTGACGGCAGTGGAGTCCACGTCGCGAGGTTTTCCCACCGCGTTGGGACGCCTCATCGACCTCCGAGATCGCACCTGCCGCACCCCGTGGTGCGACGCGCCGATCCGACACCACGATCACATCCGGCCACACTCCGCGGGTGGTAAAACCAGCGCCGAAAACGGCGCAGGCCTTTGTGCCGCATGCAATTACGCGAAAGAAGGGGAAGGCTGGACGGCCGAAGCGCGGCGAGACAAACGCAACGCGCGACATCGGTACAGGCTCATCTCACCCACCGGCCACACCTATGACTCGAGTGCCCCGCCCATGCCGGTGGTCGAGCTCTACAACTCGCGAATCGAGAACGTGATGATCACGGGTCTCTTCGACGACGGCGCCGCGTGACGAACATGCACGGGAAGAGACCGAGCCACAACTCGGTTACACTCGGTGACGACGCGCGTAGCTGCACGTCAGACGTCGTGGAATGCTCCCGAATCACCATGTGCACCCCGCACAGGCTTCTCTTACGGCGATCGAAACTGCCCACCGGCAGTCTCGCCACCTTGCATCTCGGCCCAAGGCCCGCAGGTGCAACACCCTGCCCGAAAGGCACTTTTCATCACTATGACGACCCCACAAACATTTGCTGCACTCGGTGTACCCCAGGCCATCGCGGATGTACTCGCGAGCCAGGGCAAGACCGAAGCCTTCCCCATCCAGGCCGATACGCTCCCCGACACACTGCAGGGACGCGACGTGCTCGGACGCGGAAAGACCGGCAGCGGAAAGACACTCGCCTTCGCGATCCCGATGGTCGCTCGGCTCGCAGGCCAGCTTCCCGGCAATCGCAAGCCCGGCCGCCCGCGTGGCCTGATTCTCGCTCCGACGCGTGAGCTCGCCACCCAGATCGCCGTCGCAATCGAGCCCCTCGCCGCCGCGTACTCGCTGAAGGTCACCACGATCTTCGGTGGTGTGTCGCAGGTTCGCCAGGTCTCCGCGCTCAAGGGTGGAGTCGACATCGTCGTCGCCTGCCCCGGTCGCCTCGAAGACCTGATGAAGCAGCGCCACCTCACGCTCGACGGCGTTCAGATCACCGTCCTCGACGAGGCCGATCACATGGCCGATCTGGGCTTCCTGCCTGTCGTCACCCGCATCCTCGCCGCCACCCCGGACAAGGGTCAGCGCATGCTGTTCTCGGCGACACTGGACAACGGCGTCGACAAGCTGGTCAAGCGCTTCCTACACAACCAGATCACGCACTCCGTCGACGAGGCCACCTCCCACGTCGAGGCCATGACGCACAGCGTCTTCGAGGTCGACGGCGTCGAAGCCAAGAAGAAGCTAGTCCATCAGCTCGCCTCGGGCACCGGACGACGCATCCTGTTCATGCGCACCAAGCACCAGGCCCGCAAGCTGGCCAAGCAGCTCACCGACGCCGGAATCCCGTCCGTCGACCTGCACGGCAACCTCTCGCAGGCCGCACGTGACCGCAACCTCGCAGCCTTCTCCTCCGGCCAGGCTCGCGTTCTCGTCGCCACCGACGTCGCGGCCCGCGGCGTCCACGTCGACGACGTTCAGCTCGTCGTCCACGTCGATCCCCCGGCCGAGCACAAGGCGTACTTGCACCGCTCCGGCCGCACGGCGCGCGCCGGCAGCGCTGGCGACGTCGTGACCGTCGTCCTGCCCGAGCAGCGCAAGGACACCGCAGTGCTGCTGCGCAAGGCCGATATCAAGGTCACCCCGATCCGCGTCACCGCCGATTCGCCCGCAGTGGCGAACCTCGTCGGCGAGCAGGCCCGCTACGTCGAGCCTGCACCGCGAGTCGAGCAGGCACCCGCCCGCACCGGAGCCCCGCGCAACAGCAACGCTCGCCGCGGCGGCCCGGCCCGTTCGGGTGGTCAGCCGCGCAGTGGTGGTCAGCCGCGCAGCGGTGGCGGACAGCCCCGTTCCGGTGGACAGCCGCGTAGCGGTGGCGGCGGCCACAGCCGTCGTGCAGCAGGACCGGCTACGAGCCAGCGCAGCCGCTGATCTCGGCCTGAGCGCGGAAAGCCCTTTTTACGAGGGCTTTCCGCGCTTTTCTGTTCTCACGCTCACCACCGCAGCAACTGCGCAAAGACCGGCCGGCCCGAACCACGGAAGTCACGTCGAACAGTGTGTCTCGGTCGAGCTGGCACACTGGAGCGGTGACCGTCAGTTCTTCTCGCACTCCGAAGTCAGGGCCCCTCGGTCCTCAGGAATTGGCGACCGCCGCGGTCATGAGCAGCTTCACAGTCGCATTGACGGTGATCGGTGTGCTCGTGCCGATGGCAGCGATTCTTCAAGTCGTCGCGGCCGTTCCGATGTCGGTGGTCGCACTTCGGTATCGGACCCGTGCGCTTCTGACCGCTGCGGTAGCAGGCACCCTCGTCGGATTCGTCGCTGCCGGTACACAGACGGCACTCACCGTGGCGAGCGCGGCGCTGTTGGGCGGCCTGGTCGGGCGAGCGAAGCGCAAGAAGCAAGGCCTGTTCGGTGTGCTGGTCACCTCGATGGTCGTCGGGCCCGCACTGGGAGCCCTGACGGTGTTGCTCTTGCTGATCCTCGTTCCGCTGCGAACGTTGTTCCTCGACACCCTTCGCAACACCCTCGAGGGCGTGTCCAGGTTGCTCGAGCGCACGTCGGCCTTGCAGGGTGCCGCCGATGTGCTCCGCAGCAGCTCCACCGCGGTGCTCGACAACTGGTGGTGGTGGGTCGGCGGTTCCATCGCGTTCGGGATCGTCACCGGAACACTGTTCGCCTGGCTGATCCTCACCGCCATCCTCGACCGTCTCTCCACCATCCCCACCCCCGAAGCTCTTGTCTCGAGCACCGACGACGACGAGATCGGGCCGTTGCCGGTCACCCTCGCCTCGGTCGGTTATCGGTACCCGGGAAGCGCCACAGCTGCATTGACCGGAGTCGACCTACACATCGAACACGGTGAGTTCGTCGCGATCGTCGGTCACAACGGCTCCGGCAAATCGACCCTGACGAGGATCATCGCCGGCCTCGAACCGTCGGAAGGCACCGTCAGCGTGGCGTGGATGTGGAATGGCACGACCGGACCTGGTGTCGTTGCCCAACCGCTGAATCGGTCCAATACGGAATTTCACTATTCCCTCGAAGATGATCCGAGTATCTGGCTCGAAGGCAGAACGACGGCAGCGACACTTTCGCACGGATTGGGCATGTCGATTCCGGCGTTCATTGCCGCCGTCATCGCTCACCCGAAGGTGACCGGCAAAGATGCGACGGCCTGGCCGAAACCGGTACAACCCTGAGCCGTGGGCGATGGTCCTTGGGTACGCGGCGGAGTGCCGCATGAACGTTGTTCGCGTTGTCGCCGCCGATCGAGCAGGATGTGGCGTGGTGGGCTCGCTATTGAGCCAAAGAGCTGACCCGGTAGGTGATCTTGTTGGTGGTCGTTGTGGGCATGTCGTTGAGATACGAACTGAGCGCACGCGCGGCGTCGTTCGCGAGTGCCGTTGCAGCGCCGGGTGTTCGTGCGCGAGCAGTCACCGCGATCCCGGCGATGTCGGAGGCCCCAGTAATGGTCAGATCGGATTCGTAGTCTGCTGCCGCGCCGCCGCGTGTGTGTGCGAGGAGTTCAGCGGTCTTGGCGAGGTCCTCGGGGGTTGTCTGGATCCCGACGAAGACGTAACTCGTGGTTCCGGCATCGGGTTGCGTCGGTGTAACACTGAACTCGACGAGAGCCGTGCGGGTGAACGCGATCGTCTTCGTCCACCACAACCCGCCGAATACTGCGAGCACGAACACTGTTACGAGGACGATCAGGCGTTGCGGGCGTGTCACGGACTGCTCCTTCGTTCCTACAGCCGTCGGCGACGCGCGTGCGTCCCAGTATTCATCACGGGGCTCTCGGGCCGAGCTTCCGCTACCGCCCCGGGACCGCGGGCGGTAGCGGGGACTGTGCAGTGATGGGGCCGCATTGACAGGCGTGGCCTGTGTGCGGGTGAGAGTCCGTACGGTCCGGTCAATCCGAGTAGTCCTTTAGGGCTAATACTTTTGGCGGGGAAGCGCTTACGGCGTCGGCCCGGCGGGGAACGTCCTGCCCCTCGGAATACATGGATGTGACGGTGTGAAGGGCGGACAGAGAAGTTAGTCGGTGAACACCATGAACGCGACACGCGCCTGGCCGGTGTGCGCGAAGACTGCTGCGTTGACTAAATCGCAGAGGGCCTCGGCGCCGTAGTTCGCGATCCGTTGAGTCGAGAGTGGCGTCCGGCCGCGGGCGTACACCACCTTCCCCGCGACAGCCGTTGTGTCCTTGATGGTCAGACTCGACGCGTATTCGGATCTGTTGCCGCCGTATGTGTTTACGATCCGCTCGGCGACAAGCCTCACGATCTCGTCGTTCGAGAACGGGAAGGCCGCGATCACTGTGGGAGTGATGTCAGAAGGATCGCCGCGCGGAACGTAGACGAAGGTTTCGGCCGTGAACGCGACCGGTGATGAGCGGGTGAAGGCAATCGTCTTCGTCCACCACAGTCCGCCTATCGCGACGATCACGACAGCGACGACGATCAGAATGCGGTGTCGAACGACCAGAGGTCTCATCGGTTAGTTGTACCGTGCCGGACGCACTCGACAGGTCAACGTGGCCAGCGGCATTCGCGTCGGTGCGAGTCGATATGGTGCACGACATGATTCGCTACCGCTTTGGCGCTTCCACAATCACGTTTGGCGACGACCTGTCACTGCGTGGCGGACGGAGGTCGAACTGATGGCCGACGCACCAGCAACTCTCGACGAAATGCACAAGCAGATCGCGGACATCCAGGACAAGATCCGGCGACTGCGCCGGGAGCGGATGGACACCGAGAACACCACCCCGAACCC
Source organism: Rhodococcus sp. LW-XY12 (assembly GCF_019317345.1). Lineage (NCBI taxonomy): Bacteria > Bacillati > Actinomycetota > Actinomycetes > Mycobacteriales > Nocardiaceae > Rhodococcus > Rhodococcus sp. LW-XY12. The sequence continues at coordinate 88,167 of NZ_CP079226.1, read as the reverse complement.
CGAACCGCTCCGCGTGGCCATCCGCCAAGCGCACCGGGACCGGGACGCCGTGGTCAATCCGAAAGTCGAGGACTTGCGCTCACGGGCGGGTGAACTGACGGACGCGATCGATGAAGTCTGGGCGAGCTGCGACCACATTCGGTGGTCGCTCTACCGCTTGGACCGCACCGGGGTCATCGCGAGGATGTCGTCCTACGGCAAGGACACGCTCAACTCGCTGCAGCAGTCCTTGGAGGAGGAAGCGGTGATGCGGACCCAAACCCTCGAATCGCTCGAAGCGCAGGGCGTCTCGGAGTTCCCGGTACCGAAGCCGTTTGCCATGTACCCGGCGAACCGTAGGGAGTTCTGATGGCGCGCGGCAAGCACCGTCAGGCCAAGCACAACCGCGACATGCGGGAAGCGCAGGACAAGCTCGCGACTGTCCGGGCGGAACTCGCCGAGGAAGAGCGCCTGCACGAGGCGGCATTCAAGGCACGCGCCGAGGCGGATGAACTCAAACGCGAGTTGGACGCTGCGTGCGTGGACCGGGACAGGGCGTGCCAGGCGGAAGTCGATCGACTCGGCAACGAGATCGCCGCGCTCGGCCTATGGGTGAAGTCCCATCGCGCGCTGCATCAGCGGGTCCACGATCGCTGGGGGAGGATGCTGGATCCCATCACCGACGCCCTGGGGGGCGGCAAGACCGAGAGCTTGGAAGCCTTCATGGCGGTGATCGGCGCCGAGGACAGCGTGACTCTTCAGCTCGATGTCGCAGACCGGCGACAAATCTCGCAGGAAGCAGCCACGGCGATTCAGCGCGCTCGCGGCGGACGACGATCGGCTCAACCGAAAAAGCACTACACCGAGGCCCAGAAGCAGATGCGGAAGGAGCTACTCGTCTCACGGTTGCCTGCGGATGATCATCGCGCGGACGCCGATGTCGACGACGACACACGGCAGCGCGCTCTCGGTACCCTCTTCGATCGCACTCCAGCGGCGGTCAGTGCTTGGCATCCGGCCTCGTGGATCGCCGAGCCCAGCCCTGAGTCGGCTGGGTCGGCGCAGGCCCTGGGACTGGTCCTGGGCGAGGAACACACCGACTTCCCGGAAGGGCCTTCCATCCCGACGCAAGCGCACGCGACACTGAGTGCGGCGACACGCAATGCGTTGTCCGGGTTGCCGCCCCGTCAAATATTTACGACGTGGCAGCGTGCGTACGGTGCGGGAACCGAGCAGGCTCTCGATTCCCGGATTCGCCTCCCGATCGCTGCGATGCCTCGTCATCCCATTCCCGCGGACGCGGCCTCGCTGCAGCACTGGTACACCGCGGCAGCATGGGGGAGTGCGCTCCGCTACGCCGGTGGCGCTGGGTCGTGTGCGCCGTCGAGGATCGCGGTCGCCACACAAGCGGCCGTCCCCTTCTGGCTCCCGCCCGGACACACACTGAACTATGCAGATTCGGAGCCGCTCTCAGCCGACGATCGCGCCGACATCCGGTTGCCTTATGCGCAGGTGTTCCTCGCATTCGCTGATCCGCTCCGACTCGACGCCGCCGCACCGTCGACACCTGAGGTGGACGAGTCGTGGGAGTGGATGACGCGCGTCGTCACGGACATCTTGGGCCGCGGTCAGACAAGGTCCCTGGGATCGATGTTGCTGGCCGGAACACGAGGATTCACCGCCGACCGGGTCGACCTCTGCGACATGATCGAGCAGCGCGGGGCAAGGATCGAAGGCCTCGTCCTGCTCGCCGACGCCGTAGGGCGGCTCGACGACGAGTTCGCTTGGTGCGTAACGATCCCCGCCAAGTCCAGCGGCGTGCTCGGGCGATGGACCCTGCCCGCGTCGTTGGACAGCACCGCGTTCCGCGATCAGGTGATCAACCTGGCGGCGGTCGCGGCATGGGGCGATTGGCACAGTGCAGCGGAGGAAACCGACGGGCATGTCACAGTTCGGGAGTCTGCGGACGGCGAGTCAGCCGAACGCAAGGACGGCGCGGTGCGGGTCCTGAACGTGAAGGCAACCGGGCGTGCGGAGTCCGGGGCTGCGCAGGGGACCGGCGCGCAGGTGGCGCCTCATATCCGGCGTGGGCATTGGCGGCGGCAGCGGTACGGGCCGAAGCGTTCACTCGAACGGCGAGTGCGGATCGCGCCGGTACTCGTGAACGCTGCTCGTGGCGACATCGGCCCGCGGGTGTACCGGTTGCCGTCGTTGCCGCGCGAGGGCGCAGCTGTGACGCGTCAGCGGTGAGCGCGCGAGCACTACGGGTGAGTCAGGCATCGCTGGCTATCTCGGTGGTCCTGCTGGTGCTGGTCTATTTCTGGGATCTGCTGTCGTTGCGACTCCAACACCAACCCAGCTGGTGCATGGATCACTACGGAACCCCGGCGCGGTTCGCCAATCTGCTGCCCGACCGCGCGGAGCGGGTAACGGCAGGAGTTACGGACTTCTGGGGATGGCTCCCGCCAGGTGTGAGCTGCACCTTCACCGACGTAATGACCAAAGAAAGCGAGACCCTGACACCGGCCGCGGACAGGTCGTTCTTCGTCGTGGTCCTGGTGGCGATGGTCCTGATTTCAACTGCAGGCATCGTTTTCACCCGGCGAAGGCACTGAACACCAGGAGGTACTGGGCGGTCAGAGCCCCGTCGGCACTGTGGTGGCCGCGGGGCCACGCCGACTCCGCGAAATCACTGAATCGCGTGTAGAAATAGTCACGAAAGACCCACCCGTAGAACGAGAAAGGATCCGCACATGGGGACCTACCATCATGTGGTTTTGCGTTCGGCGGCTGGCGAATACGTCGCCAGAGTGAGGCCGAGCGCATTCGGATGCGACGTCAAAGTCGGTAGTGGAGGATACTTCGATCAGAACGTCCTCCCTGCTGTGACGGCATTCGCGGAGAAGCATTTCGGCACTTCCCTCACTCCCATTTGGGTTGACGACATGTCGTGTGACGGTTGGGAATACAACCCAACACTCGTCGCTCCCTGGGATGGCCCGGTGTCCCTGGACGACGAACCGGAACTTCCCCACCTGGTGCCAGCCAGTCAACAGGGTGCTGCTGTCCGCGCACATCCGGACATCATCGTCGCCGGGATGTAGCCGCCCCCGCTAGCCGGTAACCAGGAAACCGCGGATACATCGCGCGCAGTGTCGTTCTAGGTTCCGTTCAATGCGGCGACGGATTGCTCGTGTTGCAGTTTGGAGTCGACGGGCTCAAAGCAGTTGGGGGAGAATGTATGAACGGATCGAGAACCGTTCCGATTCATCAACTTCGACTGCTGGGAGATCGACGCCAATGCGCAACTGGATTGTGTACGACGACGAGAACAATCACATTGGTACGGTGACCGCCGACGACAGGTATTCGGCGCAAGACAAGGCGCAGGAGATCGAGGGTTGCTCCTGGATCGAACCCGAAGATGCACCGCACACACCGGTCCCCTAAACGGGCCGCGCTCACGCAATAAGGGGATTCGAACCTATTGGTTCGAGTCCCCTTTTCTCGGTGCATATTTGGGTTATGCCGTCGCGCGCTGGCCAAGGCGGCACCCAGGGTGCGGTCGTTGGCGGAGGCATGGGATCCAAGAAAACCGGTCCAGTTGGTCTCGTTTCATGTCAAGATCAGTCGACGACATTTGATGCTGAACGAGAAGGAGATTCGATGCGTTCGATCACACGCGCGGCCCTGGTCGGTGCTGCAGCTCTTCCCTTGGCTATGGCAGCTCCCTCGCTGGCCTCGGCCTCGACGGCTGCCGACGTCACCTTCGCATACAGCGCGTCCGGGTCCACGGTGAGCAATACCATCACCAACAACTCGGGCGGTCCTCTGCAGTGCACCACGGGCCTCGGGACGCCCCTGGTGGCGTGTTGCCGCCGATCGAAGACACGATCGGACCAGGACAAACGATCTACGAGACCGGCGTGATCCCGACGGGCACAACAGTTCAGACAGTCACCGGCATCCCGGACGGCGCTTACGTCGTCTTGGCGTCCTGCGGCAGCCTCGACGAACCGATGAGCATGTGGGCCTCGGACTACCCAGGACTCGAGACATACCTGGCGATGTTCCCGTTCACCACCTACGCCGTGCAGCAAGCGTCCTGGGTGGTCACGCTGCCCGCCGCTGGTGCGCCCGCAGCAGCCCCAGGCGTGAACTTCGGGAGCTGACCCGGCAGCAGGTCTGTAGAACGGCGCGCGTCACCGACGGACGAGATTTCGTCGGCGATGCGCGCCACTTTCATTGGTAGGCGAGGATGCCAGCAGGCATGGATCCCCGGGTTCGTAGAATGCAAGCCGTGGAGGAACTCTGGCTGTGTGGCTACTGCGGTGGACCGCTCGTCCTCGGGCTATCCGCTCGTTGTCGACTGTGCCTACGTGAGGTGAAAGGTCTCAAAGGTGAAGTGCGATGGCGTGACGAGTCGGCCGCGCGCTACCTGGACTCGCGAGGGCCAGGCCTCGGCCAGTGGTACCTCGCGAACAAGGCCCGTATCAAAGCCCAGGCCCGGACGAAGCCAACGGCTTTTGGCGATCCGAAGTATCGGCCAGTTCTCAGTCCCGATGACGCGGAGCATCCATTTCCGTTCCCGTTCGACCTGCCCTCGTCGCAGTCGGACGAGACAGACCAACCATCTCCCACAGTGGACGCGGACGCCCCGCCGCCACGTGTGCGGCTCCGTGGTCGTCCGCTGCTCACGTGGGAGGACGCAGAGGACTTCGCCGAGGACTGGATGCGCAAGAACGGCTACCCCGACGCCAGGAAGACGAAGGCGGGGCCGGACGGCGGAATCGACGTCACATCCGCTCGGGCGGTCGCCCAGGTCAAGTTCTTCTCCTCCAAGATCGCGCTCCACGAAATTCAGCGGCTGAGTGGAATCGCGCACGCGGAGGGCAAGGATGCGATCTTCTTTTCCCGTACCGGCTACACGAAAAAGGCCAAAGAATGGGGCGATCGTCACGGTGTCCGGTGCCTGACATTTCAACCGCGACAACGCCGTTGAATTCGAACGTGGTATCGCAAGTGTTTACCGGGTAAACGCTATGACGTCGCAACCGGTGCGCTTCGTCCGTCAATCATGCTGCGGTCCACCGCAAGTAGCGGCGGATCTGGGCACAAAAAATGACCCCTCCGAGAAGCTCGGAGGGGTCACATCTGTTCGCGGATGGCGCTAGTGGCTCGTCACGCAACCTTGGCCGGGTAATGCGGGTACTCGGTCCACGACCGGATCGGTGAGTCGGGAGCGAATCGGGTTTTCGGTTCGGCACGGGCATTGCGCCACCGCATATACGCCCCGATCGCAGTGTTCTGCTCGGTGTGGCTGCGGTGATCGGTGCCGTTGAGGGCGAAGTACCGCAGTGCCGCGAATTCGGATTCGATCCAGTTGAGCCACGACCCGTAGGTCGGCAAAAACACCAACTCGACGTCATGGTCCTCAGCCCACCGGCGGACGGTCAGGTGCCGGTGCGGGGAGAAGTTGTCGAGCACGACATACAACTTCTCCCCGGGCCACCTGGCCCGCAACATCTTGAGCAGCTCGAGGAACTCGCCGGCGCGTTTACGTGGCTTGATTCGGTAGTACATTCTGCCGCTGGATAAGTCGAGCGCGGCGAGCATGTGCATCACGCCGTCGTAGCGGTGATACGTCGCCCGCAACCGAAGCGGAGACGTCGCCGGCCGCCACGATTTCCCTTTACGGGGTTGCAGGTTCAGCGGCCCGAATTCGTCGACGCAGACGACCCGCCCGTCGGCTGGCGGGGTGTCATACAGCTTGAGGATCGCGTGCATCTTCGACAAAAAATCCGGGTCGGTCGAGGCCTTCCACGTCGTGGTCGACTGCCAGGTGACCTTGCCCTTGCGCAGGATGCGGCGCAGCGTCTCACGACTGATGGCCGGCACGATCTTCTGCGCGATCAGGTGCTCGGTCAGCTTGGTGAGACTCCAGGTGGAGAACGCGGTGATTTTCCAATCGGAGGGGGACGTCCGGGCGATCAAGCAGATCTTCTCGCGAGTCTGCTCATCGATCGTCTTCGGACGTCCCCCGTTCCATTTTGGGTGCAACGCCTCGAATCCCTGCTCGTTGAACGCATGGATGACATCGCGGACGTAATCGTCGCTGACCTGCATCAACGAGGTGATGTCCTTGACGGTCTGGCCTTGGGCGGACATCAGCACCACGATGGCTCGTCGTAGCTTGATCGGGTCCTTGGCGGTGCGGCTGATCTTCTGCAGCCGTCGCCCTTCCTCCATGGTCAACGATCGGACGAACACGCTGGGTTGACGTGCCACGACCACCTCCTTGTCTCGACTCGGAGACAGTCTGCCGTGGACGTGTCGGTCAGCCGCGGATTACCCGGTCAACAATCCGTGACGAGCCACTAGCGCGTCACATCGGGCACGGCGGAGGGAGGGCTCACGCTACGCCAGGCACCGACGCGTCCGGGTACTTGGCGCGGATTTTCTGCTTCGCATCGTCGGACAGAGATGAGCGCCAGGTCTGTTCCACCGGATCGTAGAAGGGCCGATCCGTTGCCATCCGCGACACAACGGCCCAACCTCGGCCGATATTGTCGGAGTCGTTCGACACCAGCCGGTACCCAGCTCGCCCGAGTTGGTTGTCGAGGTCGTCGGATGGTTCGAGAGGAAACGGTGCGGTGATGAACCTGTTGGGGTCGTTGTCATCCCAGCAGACGGAGACCTGAAACCTCTTGCCGTCCTTCGCGATGAATGCTTTGTAGGTGCTCATGAACCTGCCTTTCGTTTCGTAGCGAGCGGGGAAGGGACTACCGGCCGAAGGGAAAGCGGACAGAGTCGGGCAAATCATCGCCGTAGGCGTCACAGCACAGCCCGTACCACGTCTCGTCGTCGGTGTCGGGGTCCCGGATGATCACGACCTCGGTTTGTCGGCCGCAGGCCGAACAGTGCGCGATGTCCTTTGCAGGCGTCATCTTGCGGAAGGGGCCGTTGGCGTCGGTGCCGTCCTCGACCGTGTCATCACTGTTGATTGTGTTCTCCGGCATCACAAAAGGCCTCTCTCGGGGAAGGGTGATAGAGGAAGTCTAAAGCGGATGTCGGATGCGTAGTCGGATGCGAATGGCAGCGGCGGACACGGCGACGAGTTCAGCGTGGACCCGTGCGCCGGAACGGCAGGTCTCCGGATCCGCGCTCGCGTTAGGTCTCTGTGCTCGGGTCCAGGTAGCTCACAGCGGACTCGAGGGCGCGAAGGGCGGCGGGAAGCAGTTCGTTGTTCCGGGTCGTGAAAGGTGTGCAGACGAACAGATTCCAGACCTCTTTGAGGGCCACGGTGTGCGGCGTCAGCGTGATTTCGGGATTGGTGGACGGCCAGATCGGGGTCAGTCCGATATCGGCTGCGGCCTTGTCGATGAGGGAAATGTGGTCCGGTCCCGACGACCATGTTGGTCCCAGAACCATCACGACGAGGTTGCCGACCCGCAGGACGGCGGCGGCTGTTTTTGCTCCTGAAGGGCGGTAGCCGGTGGGGAAGTTTGCGTGGTCGAGGATCACTCGCGGGTCGTTGCGCAGAAGTATCGAGTACTGGGCGCTCAGGGTGCTGGTTTCGTCTTCGTTAACCAGGGCTGCGTACACCCTGGTGCCTTTGGGGACGCCCCCACCCGAGCGGTCGCTGAAGCGTGACTGCAATCGCTGACGTGCGTCTTCTATCGGCCAGACGTCTCCGCCCCGTTTCACGCCCAGCAGCAAGGTGATCCAGACGATCCAGAAGGCGAGGGCGCGGAGGGTGTTCTGCGAGACCGGTGCCCCTGTCTCGATCAAGTCGAGCAGGTCCGTGTTGTTGTGCAACTTGCTGGTTGCGGTGTTGCAGTCGTTACACAGCGATGTCGTGAACGGATGATCGGCAGTGGTTGCGGGTTCGACTCCCATTCGCAGCAGCAGTGCCTGCGGGATGATGTGTTCGAGAGTGGGATTGTCGAGATCTCCGCAGATGACGCATGGGCCTAAGTTCGCGTCTGTCGCCACTTCTGCACTCCTTCGATCGTCAGCGAGCCGGATCGGTCCGCCGTGAAGAATCGAACAGTATTCGACGAGGGTGCAGTCGAGGATGTCGGTGTTGTCGAGCGAGCGGGGGAGAGGATCCGTCGAGGGCGGTCACAACACCGGTGCCTCCCCGCGACCTCCCTAATGCGCGCTATCGCAGAGTGGAAAACTCGACGTCGATGTCCGTCCATGCTTCCACAGCGTCGAGGCGTCCCGGCCGATACGCCGACACGCGCAACTGCATCACCGAAGCATCCTGAGGCACCACGAAGATCAACTCGGCGCCCTGTGGAGAGCCGAACCGTGCCCGTTTCTTCACCGGCTCCACCGGATCGGGGCTGGTGACCGAGAAGTCGTATGGTGCGAAGTTCAGCTCGAAAGTCTCGGTGAGGTCCGCGCGCCCGCATGCGCCGAGTTCGCCTGTGCATCCTCGTTTTTCGATGATCCAACTCGTGGTGGCTGGTGCCGAGCTGATCACGACGTACTTCTTTCCATCCGGTGCGGGTGCACTGTCCGCCGTCAGCTGCTGCGTGGAGTACACCTCGAGGTCGGCCGTCAGCTCGTACGGACTGGCTGTGAGGAAGCCGTGCATTTCGGTGCGGTCCGGGTTGTCGATTCTGCCTTCCATTCGGGCAGGTAACGTGTCCTCTACCGCGTCGACGGCGGGTGCTTCGCTGGTGACGGCTGACGTCGGTGATCCGTCACTACTGCCACATCCTGAGAGAGCGAGTGCGGCGGTGAGAGCAGCTGCGGCGAACGTGGCAAAGCGGGTGGTCGGCGGCACTGTGTTCCTTGCGTGTGGGGGATATTTACTCGCTGCTGAATCGCTGTGTGCTGTCGCTGCGTTACGCGACGCGCAGGTCCTGAACGGGCGCGTGCGGCGCGGAAGTGACCGCCCACCTTCTGATGTCAGGGGACGCAATAGAACTCGTGAGGGCGTTAATGGGCGGGCCAGATGGGCGGCTAAGGGGGCGCACCGTGTGTGGCGGCGCGTTCAGCGCGCGCGTTGGGCTGAGCAAGCGGTGCGGACAATGCGCGGTGCCTGCCGCCGGTGAAGACGATGCCGAAGAGGAGACCAGTTGCGGCGTTGAGCGGCTCGACAATGGTCGTCTGGTACTCGGTTGCGTTCATTGGACGGATGCCTTTCGGCGCGACTGCACGGTATTTCCCTTGCTGCGTCGAGGCTTTCGCTGGCAATGGTGCCGACGAGCTGGTTGTTCGGACGCGGACATACGAAACTGGCACTCGACTTCGAATATGAAGTCGAGTGCCCATACGTTCATGTGAGAGCGACAGCAAGCGCGCCGTTGCAGCCGAGATTCGATATCGCTGTCTGTTCGTCTGCGGTCTAGTCCTTTTCGGCGAGTTCTTTTCCGAGTTGGTCGAATTGTGCGGCCATCCGGTACATCGCCTCGACTTCCTGCTCGGCTTTGCTGTCGAAACCCTGTCTCCATGCGATGACGGCTTGCCGCGATATGGCGTTGTACGTGTCTGTCCACGAGTCGGCCCAGACGACGCCGTTCCACCGGCGATAGCCGTACGGAACGGGTTCGTCATTGGTCATGCCCGGGGGGAGTCCGTCCCGAACAAAGAAGTCTTCCGCTGCCATGGAGTCCAATCCTCTCGATGCGTAATCTGCGCGTAGGTAACGCATTCCGTGAGCGTATCCAGACTGTGCGCCCCGTGGGCGCAGCCGATGCGGTGCGCCAAGCCCGCCGCAAGGCAAGACGTGAGCCTCGCATCCCGCGACCGGAAAAGGGACACGATGATCGCAGATTTGGATCGCGCCGGATTGGGTGAGCGCTCGCGCCGAGCGGCAGATAGTGTTTCGCCCAGCCGGAATCTTGCATGAAACGAGAGAGGTACGAGATGTCGAAAGTTGTTATTGCGGAGGTAAACAAGGTCGATCTGACCGGAGATGGATCATTCGAGGTCGTCGAGACCCGCCTGATCGTCGCGGGCGAGGACTCAAGGACCGCTCAGGCGTCCGAATAGGTGCTCCGTCGTCGGTCGACACAGGGCAGGGCGACGGCGTCGACTCTGGCAACTTGCCATTCGGCGGTGAAACCTATTGCGCAGGAGATGAAACATGGCCATGAAGGTCAGTGCGGACCGCGTCGCGTAGGCAGCGCAAACCCTTGCCGAGATGGACGAGGAAATAGGAGACGGAAGTCTCACGAACTGGACTGCGCGCAGACTGCGAGAGGAAGCCGCGAAGCGTAGAGCGGGCGAGGCTTGACCCGGATCCGCTGACGGCCGGAACAGTGTACAGGCCTGTGTTCCCTTGGGCCGGTGCACCTTTCTGTAATTGCTGACAGCGACGGCATTGTCGCAGGAGGGTAGCTGCGGGACGGATTGGCCGGACAAGTGGGGACCGTCAGCTCACGGCGGCGCGAGAACTGGCGCCGCTTCTGTATATTCGGACGAGTGAGTGGTACGAGCTTCCGACTTCGATCGGAAGCGGTCAGGGGCAGTTGCGTCGCAGGCAGGCGAACGACAGTTTCGACCAGTCATAGTGGTGAGGTAGACAGGCGAGTCGGGCGAAAGCAGCAAGAACGGTCGCAATCCGTTCCGCGAAAGCTGCTTTCGTCCGGCTCGTTTCTATTCGATACGCTTGGGTCGTACGCACTCAAGGCTGGCGTATGTGCATCCAATGCGTCTGAGCCGACGTTTGGTTCATCGTTGTGGGACCCACCATGATCGACTTCCGGCGTTGGGAAGCCCCCGAGTTGGTTGGTGTGCCTTACGAACCGAACGCGAGGGAGCCGGTAGGTTCAGGCCTCGGTTCAGGCCCGACCAGAATTTCGTACTGGACTCGTTCGGAAAGTTGTCCGGAGCCCCACATCCATCCGCCCCCGTGGCTCATTTGGCCGCATAGTCCGAACAGGCTGTATCGACCCTGGGGGAGGCCAGTTCGTGTCACCGTGACCGTCTGTCCGGCCTGAGGATAAATGGTGGCGTCAGTGGGGTCTGACGGGTGGTTTTGCCAGTCGGGGTTTTCGAAGGGGAGGACAGAGTCGCTGAAGCCTTCGGGGCTGCCGTCAATCGAGAGGGTGCAGGTGCGCGTGTACCCCTTGACGACACGAGGTCCATTCGGGTTTGTGATGGTCGCGGTGATTGACGAGTCGCCGCTGGTGAGTGTCACCACTGGAGGCAGTGTCGAATCAGTCGGTTGGGCGCTCGCCACAGCGGGGAATGCGAGCGGCGCGAGCGCTGCAATGGCCACAACAAAGGGTCTTTTCATGGGTATTTCGTATCACGTCCCTTCACCGGGATTGGCGGTGCCGCCGGTTAGTATCCCGCCGCGAATCCGCCCGCACGGGGGGAGCGGCTTCAATATGAGCCGGGGGCACTTCGGCATTCGCTGCCTGTTGGCGGTCTTCCGTGAAACTGTGGAGCTGTGGCTACCTACCGCGATTACTCCTGGCTCCAACCGTATCGGGACGGCAGTCTCGCTCTCGGATACTGCGTCGCCGCCATCCCCGGCCGCACCCCCGCACAGGTGTTGGACACGCTCGGCGCTGCCCATGTGACCGAAGCGATCGGTATTGCTGAACTCAGCGGGGTGGCACTGGACCTCGCCGAACAATCCGACGTCCCCGGCCCGAGCGATGTGGTCGCCGTCGCCATGGTGGACGAGGAGAACACCTTCTTGCTGCAGCTCAACGGCGGAACATTCGCCGTCACGGATGAGTTGATGCTGCCACTGCTCCCCGATCGTGAGGTCGTCTCGCACTACCTCAGTGTGAACGCCGACAGCGAATTCGTCTGGTGGTCCAATGGCGAACGGGTCGCCCATGTCGAACTTTTCGGTTCCAACCCGGTGATCGGGGACGAGCGGCTCGTGGACCTGATTCTCGATGTCGGCGGCATCGGCATCGATGACGATGCGAGCAGTGAGCCCGGCGAGCATGCAGTGGAAGGTGCCTTCGCCCTGGCCGAACGAATCACCGGCGTAGCAGTACCCGCTGCCGTGTTCGAGGCGGGCGTCTTCAGCGTCGCCGTCGTCCCCAGGGACCAACAAACTACCTCCCCCGACCCCCACACCCTCCCGGGGCGCGACAACCCGTCGTCGTGGAGGGCAGTCGCGCACCGCTACTGGGGCGCGGATCGAACCCCGCTGCATGCTGTCATCACCAAAACACGATCTCGTGGGCGTCCCGGCGCTCAACTCGAATTCTGGTACAAACCGCGCAGCTGCATCCGTCTGGCAGACCAGCAGGGGACGCTGTATCTGCAGAACCGGCAACGACAGACATGGTTCCGCACCGACGGAACACTCCAACGACGAAGCAGCGGATACAGCCTCGACATCTACCTCGAACAACTCCTCCTCGTCCACCTCTCGTGGCCGTCCACACGGTTCACAGATCTACTCCCACCGGACACGATCGGCGATGCAGTGGAGGTGAACGGGCGCCCGGCATGGGAATTCGCGATGCCACCGGACGGACTCGGCCTCGATTCCACAGCCGCGTTCGACGCACAAACAGGTATCCCCCTGAGGTGGGTGGACAAGTCATTTACGCTCGAACTCTCGGACGTGGAAACCGGCATTCATGTCGACGACGACTTCTTCACCGGCCCTTGACGACCGACAGGGGCGATCGCTCAGGTGGGACTGGGACCGTCCTTCTGCGTGATTCCGCGTGCACGTAGGTACTCCTGCCATCCGCACACGGGACAGCTGACCCGATATTCGTACATGTCGTTGTCGCCGTGGCCGAGGGATTCGACGTTCGTGTCGGCATCTCCGTTTTGCGGGCAGGTGTTTCCGGTGAAGTAGTCCTGCCCCACGCGGATGGCGAGAGCGATCGACTTCTCGTGAAATCTCATGCCTGAACTGCGTTCACGTATGTCGTCATTGCTGCGATTCCAGCGTCCAGGCGGGCTGGTCGGTCACGTCCGAGCCATTGTGCAGAACCCAAACACACGGCTCGGAACTGTAGGTGGCAGCGTCGGTGAACCAGTATGTTTCGTCGGGTGCCCAGCCCGCGATGACGCTCGCTGTGTCGGCATCGACGTCGATCGCGGTTCCTGCCGCCGCGAGGTATCCCGTCACGGTAAGGTGCACTCCCTCAGAACTTTCCGCGACCTGCACCCAGTCCGGGATGACCCACCTGCCTGATCGGCCGGTAGTCCGGTACCAAACCTGCCGCGTTTCTGCGGTGACCTCGAGTGGGAACCGTCTGCACAGATCCGCCCAGGCTTGTGCACTGTCGATCTCGTAGATGCGTGCGCCATTCGGTGGCCGCAACGCTCGCACGACGGCCCGTTCCCATCCCATGCTGTCTTCGACGAACCACAAGCCCGCCGCTGTCCCGTCGAACAGCGCCCTCGTCGAACACTGAGTGGGTGGATCCGACCACCAATAACCTGACCAGTTCGCTGCGGGATCCACCGGGCGGTCACGTTCGGCTCTCGCTTCCGATTCCAGGGTGCTCGTGCGCCACTCGCTGAGGAGTTGTTGCGCAGCAGGCACTTCGCCTGTGTTCGCAGATTCGTCATCTCGGCACCCGATCGTCCATTGGTCGGGCGCGGCAAGCGGGCTGCTCCACCATTGCGCCTGTTCGGATCCGGCAATGTGCTCCGCGACGCGTCGAAGCTCATCTTGCATAACCTCGGTGGCGACGAGGACGTCTTCTCCGTCGGGTTCCTGCCAGTAGCGTGCCGCATCGACGGCTTCTGCGAGGGCGGAGCGTAGATCGACGGCGGTGACGTCGGGGAGCGAGATTTCCGAGAGGCTACGCGCCACATCCTCGGCGGTGACTATTGTCCGCCGGGCCTCTTCGGCGCCCGGGCCGAACAACACTCGGGAGGTGCCTTGCCCGACGTCGAGGTGATAAGCCGCCCGGTGAGCGCTGATGCGGAACATGCCGTCGCCTGGCTCGGGCCGCAGGGCGCGTTCGGCGTCGATCGCGTACGCGAGCAGCATCCGGCGCCCCCGCGGGCCCGCCAGCAAAATATCCGCACTGAGCATCAGTTCTCCCGTTCTCCCGGTTCAGGTGACGGTAGCCGAGGTCGGTGAGACCGAGAATTCACTCCCCGCATTGTCGGAGCATTGGACCGTGTCATCACGCACGACGCAGGCGTAGTCGCCGACGCGGAGAGTTTCGTTGTTGTTCAGGACAGTTGCGGTACTGCCGTTGGCGTACCGCTGCCGTTCAGCTTGCTGGATGCCTTTGGAAGTGGCGGAGATGAAGATCGTGTTCGGGGTGCAGTCAGCGCCGGTGGACGTGCCGCCGACGGTGCACGCGGCGTCCGTGGGGATTGCGCCGTGACATCCCGCGCCTTCTGCGATCCCGGACAGGTTGATTCCGCAGGTGAAGTTTCCGTCGCTGGTCGTGAACTGGTAGGACCCTGCTTTCGTTGGGTTCGCGAACGTCTCGGGATCCACTGCGGCAGAGCGTGGTTCCGTCTCGAACGTGCTCGTGAATGCGCCGCCGTCCATAGCGATGTCAGAGTCGGTGGCGGAGCAGTTTTGGGTTGCGAACATGAACAGCCCCATATTGCTCGGGCCGGTCTTGGGCGGACCGCCGTTGGGGCCTTCTATCGGCAGGCGGTATGGATCGCGCGGGATCGCTTGCTTGCTCGAGACCTGAACGTCCGGAGCGAAGACCGGCTCGCGCAAGACCGCCGGAAATTGAGCCAGATCGACCTCGGCAATCAGATCGTTTCCGATCACACGGGATGAATCCACGGTGCCGACAACACTCTCCAGATCGAATCCCGATTTCGCGCGTTCCGGGGTCAGGGTGCGGCTTCCGCTGACCGTCCAGACGTTTTGCGTATCTCGTTGGAAGAACAGGCTGTAGTCGTTCGGGCCGTTCATCCCACTCGGGTACACGGCAAACGAGAAATCGACGGATCCTGGCTGTGCGATCGTCTGGCTTCCGACCCCGGGCACCTGAAGGGGCGGCGGGGGAGGCGGAGCCAGAAACGACAAGCTGATCTTGACCCGATCACCAGTGGTGTGTTCGACGGTCGCTGCCCGGACCTGCACTTCCGCAGGCGGAGGCGTGTTCGTCGCGAACGAATCCGGATCCGGGTTCGTCCACACGCTGCATTCAGTGGCGAAGGAGGACGGGAGAGAGTCCCAGTCCAAAGCCCCGGCATCGCTGCTTCCGGAGCTGCAGCCCGCGAGGAGCGCGACCGACACTATTCCGAACATGGCAGCCGGAGCGCGTCGGCGGCGAGGCTTCCGCAGGGGAGTGAACGCTGTAGGAATGGGCACGCATGATTGTGACAGACAGGGCGCACTGGCCTTGTGGGATGAACACGAACATGCAAGTCCCACAGGCACACGCAAGAGCGGCATCCCACCGACCGCGGCGTGGGCAAGCAACTCGGCGCTGCACCAGCACGCCCCGGAGGTGTGCCGATAGGTGCGGGTCGCACATTCCGATGACCCGGACCTGCCAGACTGGATTCATGGCAGCGATACACGTGGCAGTCAGCCGATGGACCTGCAGAGGTCCATGGTGGCGCGGCTGGCGCCGACAGAACGGACTCGAACTCCACATCGAGGGGCACGGATACACGCAGACATACGGAACGCGAGATCTCGACGTCGCCCGAATGATGGTCCTCGACTACCTCGCAACAGTTGACGCGCCAGCTCCGCACGACGCGGAGATTCAGTGGACCGACA
Organism: Rhodococcus sp. LW-XY12; assembly: GCF_019317345.1. Taxonomy (NCBI): domain Bacteria; kingdom Bacillati; phylum Actinomycetota; class Actinomycetes; order Mycobacteriales; family Nocardiaceae; genus Rhodococcus; species Rhodococcus sp. LW-XY12. Next base: position 72,524 of record NZ_CP079226.1, on the reverse strand, counting down.
GCGGAGGGTAGCGCATCGCAGCCGTGGATGGATGAGGAAAATCGTTACGCGGCTGTCGACCGCCGCATGACGAGAAATAGCGAATACCGGCCGGTGGAACGTAGTCCTGAAATCCGGGCATCCCCAATCTGCGATAGTTTGATCACCAGCTTGCAAGTCTCACAGTCCGCTTCGACGCCGATACAACGGAATGGGAACATACACATGGCCTTTGAACTACCCGCACTCACCGACGAGCAAAAAGAAGCAATCGACCACTGGCAGGACCAGTCTCCCGCTGGCGACTGCTTCGTCAGCCCGGCGAACAGCGACGGCGCAGTGAAATTGCTGAAGATCACTGACGGCCGCGAATTGATGTGGATCATCAACCCTGACGGATACTTCATGCCGAAGTCTCGGAAATCGGGCGGCGCGTGGGAGGATGTCCTCTGACGACGCCGGGGGAGACCAGTGATGACAAAGAAAGACGCCGGGGAGTATGACGAAAGTTGCTCTCGGATCTGGTTCTATCCTCAGTAACCCGAAGCCCTTGTTGATATTCCATTGTCAACAAGGGCTTCGGGTTTCGTTCGGCAGATAGGGTTCGCACGCCGCCGACTGTTCGAGAAGTCAGAAAGCTACTGCTGTGCTTTGAGCGCAGTTTCACCCTCGCTCGTGAGGTAATAGGCTGGCGCTCGCCGTTCTGAAGCGTGGACTTCTTTGGGGTAGGTATTAACCCATCCATTCTTGACGGCTGTTGCAAGTGAGCTTCTGGATCCCCCGGACTCCGTAACTTCTCCGGCTGTGGTTCCCCGGCCGATTATGGACTCGTAGCCGTTCAATGCGCTGAGGGTGATTTTCATCTTGTCGGACATCATGGCGCTTCTCCCGTTTTGTGTTGGTAGACAGTGGATTGCGTGCTGGTCTGCACGGCTAGCTGCTGAGCTGAGCGTCTGAACTACTTTGTGGGAGTGAAGGCTCGATCGAATCGGCGATCGCTCGTTGTTCTGCGACCCATTCTCGATGCCCCAGATGATGGCGTTTGCTGCCCATCCATCCACAAGTGCATTCGTCGTTGGAGAACAGGTGATTGTCTGTTCCCTCGGGGCTGGTCAAAGGAGTAACTGTGTCCCGGATGTGGAGAGCCAGCGCACGGAAGCGTTCCCGCACGGTGTCTTCGGGATACAGCGGGTAGCCGCCGATGTCGTGCAGCACGGCTTTGAGGGCGTGCACGGCGTCGCGGAGCTTGGGCCGTGCCGCCTCGATCAGCGCTCGACGTTGGAACGGCAGATCGACGGCGGGGGAATCGACCGAGTGGTCGCCGTGGGCCGCTGCGGCGGAGAGGGCGTTGAGCGATTCGTTGAGCTGGTCGATGGCCAACGTGATCGATTGCTGGGTATGGTGCGCGGTCTTTGACACAAGGTCGAGACCGGCGTTGGGGTCGTACGGACGGGGATTGCCGATGAGGTCGTCCAGTGTGGTGTCGAAGATGCGCGCAAGCGCAGCGGCCTCGTCGAGTCGGATGGTGCGGGGGTGTGCGCTGTCGCGGGTTTCGATCTTCGCGATCGTCGTCGAGTGAGCGCGGAGGCCGTTCCTGCTGAGCAGTTTCGCGAGGTCAGCCTGGGAAAGGTTCCTGGCCTCGCGTTCTATGCGGACCCGACGCGCGAACCGTTCTTCGGTTCCATCCGCAGATGTCTCGATAGCCATATTGGGAGTGTAACCAATTTGGGATGGTTGTGGCAGATCGACGCCGAATTGGGCTGTCAACAGTGGTGAGTCAATGCTCCGACCGACTTCGCACAAACGCTGACCAGGCGTGCTCTGCTGGATGCGATCGGTGCGATCTGCGAAGGTCAAGCAGCGGAGAGCATCTAGGCCGGAAGGAAACGCGAATGGATGGAGGGAAGATGCTGACGCAGGACCAGTCGATCGAGCTGCTTACCGAACTGGGAGCCGAACTCGCATCTCGTGGAGTGCGAGGTGCGTTCTTCGGCGACGGCGGCGCAGTCCTATCCGTGGCATTCAACACCCGTCGATTGACAACCGACGTCACCGCCGTTTTCGAGCCGACAAATGTAATCTCCGAAACTGCCCGTGTGGTGTCCAGGCGACGCGGGAGGTTGTCCGACGCGTGGGTCAACGACGTGGTGAAGGGATTGTTTCCCGAAACGGAGCCCGCGCAGCAAGTCGTACTGGAAGTTCCAGGGCTCAGTGTTTGCGTACCAACCCCGGAATACGTTCTCGCACTGAAAAACCATGCCTCACGGGTCGACCACAACGCGGACGACATCAAGTTCCTCGAAGACTTCCTCGTACCTCGGGCCAAGAACAATATCGACGTCGCGATACGCGGCTACCCACGTACGGCGACTTCCCCGAAAGCTCCGGCGGCGCTGGCCAATGCCCTCCGGTCAGTCGAAGAGAACGAGTACGTGCGCTTCACCGCTCATTGGATTTCCGAGGCAGGCAACGTGGATGACGAACCGGACCTGACCGGAAACGACGTCGTCGATGCTGTGGTGTCCGCGGCTTCCGCGCTTGTGGGGATGCGCCGCAACGGAAACGAGCCCGAATGGACTACGCGACCAGGTCGGGGACTCCGGTCGAGGCTCTGGCACCCGGGGAACCCCCGAATGTTCGCGTACTCGCTCGTTCACGCCCCCGCCTCCTTCGCTATCCGAGGTGTAGTAATCGAAAAGGATTCGTTGGCGAGCGTGTGACGGCCGATCAACGACGACAATCGAATCCGCATGAACAGCAGGGTTACATCACATCGCCCCATCCTGGCCCGCATGCCACGTCTCGGTAGATCAGAATGAGGGGTGACATCCGGTGGAATTTCTGAGAGGGCCTGCCATTCACCCGGGCACTGGACATCAATGAAAAGTGTTGAGACCTAGTAGGCTTCGAACCGCTTAGTAGACAAGCTCCGCGTCGGCGAACTCGTTCGCAAACGGATCGAGCGGCGAGCCGAAATTCAAGATCGTAGACAGTTCAGGAATAGGAGAGAAATCATGGGGACGTGCCGATGGTTTGCGATGTGCACGAACGAAGCAACAACCACGTTGAAGCATCCAGTTCTGGGGGAAGTGCCAACCTGCAAGCGCTGCAAGGACAAGGACGCGAGACTCAACGCTTCCTGAGGTCGGACAAGCTGGCGTCGGACAAGCTGGCAAAGCCTCACCAACCTCCCGCGGGTGAGGCTTTGCCATGATCAGAGAAGCGCCGCCACTGATCGCCGCCGCTGATGTCGGTTCGCGAACCCCAGATCCCGCAGATCAACGCTCACCGCCAGCAGTCGCACAGCGGCACCTACACGGACCACCGGCCTCATCGCCCAAGCAGAACGCCCGCACCGGCCCTCGCTGCCACCCTTTGAAAGGGCCAGCGCCGGACAAACAATTGCCTCCGCTTTGGCTACCCACCCGGGCCTGCGCCGCAGGTCGATAAGACGACAGGAGACCGAAACGATGGTCGAGCAAACCTCATCCAGCCCCGAGAGGGTGACCTACCGCGCTGAGAACCGCAAATTTGAGAGTGTTCCACTCGCGGAAGGGATGTGGGCACTGTGGGAGGAAGTTGAAGGCAACTGGTTCACCCGTGCAGACGGCTGGATCGCGCCCCTCGACCAGATCCCCGCCCTAATCGAACAGGAACTGGTTGAAACCGCAGCACAGGCCGAAAGCACGAAACTGGAGCGGTTCGGCCGATAGTCGGCGTCGGTCATCCCGGACGACGAACTAACCCGACGACACCCGCGCGGTGACGCCGAGTCGGCCACGCGAGCCTTTGGCAAGGATGGTGAGTGAGCTTCGGCTACCGATCGCTCTTCGGATCCGGTCGGCCAGTTGTCGAGTTCGGGCGTGGCAGGAGCGCGGGCGTTTGGACGCTACACGCACGACAGACGTAGTGACAGCGAACTCGACCTACCCATGGCCTAGGCAGAGATCATTCCAGTGTCGCCTTCACGATGTGCCTTCTCGCGTTCTGTCCTACGGTCACGTCCCTGAGCTCGAAACTGTAAAGTCCGCCGATGATCAGACTGTCGGCAAGATCTTCATCACCTGTGTTCAGGATTCCGCATGACGTGACGACCGAGACAGGTTCTTTGTTTTCGTACCACTCCGGGTGGACGACATAACGAGGTTTTCTCACCAGGCCGGTGCTTGCAGGTGAAGAAGAACGAGAGCCGCAGCAGCGATCGAGCCGATCCTCCACGGACACAGACTGATTCGCTGCAGCGCCTTCCACCGGGTCTTCAGCAGCGCGTTCGCGCGTTCGGCCGGAGCACGCATCGCAGACAACACCGTGTTGCGGCAACGGGCGCCGGCATCGAGACCATGGCCTTTCGTCGGGACGTGGACACCGATCCCGGCACCGGTGTACCCCTTGTCGGCGAGGGTGGGCATCCCGCCGGCGGCAGCGTGGTAGAGGGCGCCGAGGATCCCGCCCCGACGAGCAGCGGTGAGGTCGTGCACCGAACCGGGGGCAACCTCGGACACCCAGATCGGGTAGCCGGTCGGATCGGTCAGGACCTGGACGTTGCCGCCATGGCGGCGATGTTTACCCGAGTACCACACGTCGTGCCCGGACTCGGAACGCTCCCGGCAGCGAGTCGAGGCGATGAGGGTGCCGTCGAGACAGACATGCTCCCAGCCGGACTCGATCCCACGTTCGAGCACGTCGTGCAGGTCCGGGGCGTGCGCAGCGATCACGTCGATACCTTCATGGAGATACCGGTAGGCGGTGGCCTGCGAGATGCGGGCATCGCGCGCCAGGGTGGCGACAGCGGTGCCGTCGCGAAACCACCGCAGCACCATCAGAGCCTGGACGTAGACGGTCGCGGCCCGCTGCCACGGCCGGCGATCGGTCCTGCGGCGGTGGGCAGCGAGGATACGGGCGACGAAGGTCAGGGTGTGCTCGGGCACGTCGAGCGTGGCACGATAGGTAATCACGTGGGGTCCTGCTCCGGGTTGCTTCTTGCTCGAAACAATCCCTACCAGGCAGGACCCCACGTCCTCTTTTCACGCCACACCGTTCGGATGTCTTTGCTGTCGTCGGTGACTCTCTGGTGAGAAAACCTCAGTCCATGTCGGTTCCGACGGGCGGCGCCGGTGCCGCAGTCGCACTGCTGATGATGACCAGCTTCTTTACCATCTCAGGGTACTTCAACGCGAGAAGGACCGCCGTCATGCCGCCGCGCGAGTGACCCACCAGGGTCAGGTTCTTGAGCCCCAACTGAGTTGCAAAGTTCGCAACGTGTTCGGCGACCGCGTCGACAGTCCAGTCTTCGTCATTCAGCGGGAGACCAGTCTCGCCCTGACCGAGTTTGTCGACCGCGAGGACACGGCCGTACTCGCCGAAATCCTCTAGAGCGTTGTGATCCCTCCCGGCGTTTCCGGAGAGCTCATGGTGTGAGCGCTTCCTCCGGATTGAGGGTGCGCATGCGATCGTAGTGGAGTTGCTCTGCCCGGTCGGGGGTGAGGTCGTGGCAGTAGCTGTGTGGTCGTTCTCGGTTGTAGAACGCCACCCATTCGGCGGTGCCCAGCGACAACTCAGTGGCTCCATGGAACAGGGGCTGGTTGTCGACCAGTTCGTTCTTGTAGTCCGAGTTCACCGATTCGGCCAGGGCATTGTCGAAACTGTCCCCGACGGTGCCGATAGAGGCCGCGATCCCTTCCTCGGCCAATCGCTGCCCGAACACGATGGCAGTATACTGCGATCCGGCGTCGCTATGATGGACGAGTTTGCTCAAATCGACTACCCCGCAACGTTTTCTGTTGTCGATCGCATTGTTGATCGCATCGGTCACCAAGTTCACCGTCATCTCCGTGGCCACCTTCCAGCCGACGATCTTGCGGGCGAACACGTCAGTCACGAAGGCTGTGTACGCCCAACCGGATTCGGTGCGGCAGTAGGTGAAATCGGCCACCCACAGGCGGTTGGGTGCCGCGGCATAAAACTGCCGGTCGACCAGATCCGTCGGCCGCTTGGCCGCCGCGTCAGGGATGGTCGTGCGCACCCGTTTCTTCTTGATCGCGCCGTGCCATCCCATCTCCCGCATGACCCGTTCAACCGTGCAACGGGCGACATCTAATCCGTTGCTGCGCAGCATTATCCATGTCTTTCGTGAGCCCAGAACGCGGGTCAGGGGTTTGTTCTTGCGGAGCATGAAGATCGCATCGATGACCTGCGCGTCAGCGAGCATACGGGCGCTCGGCCCGCGGTTGATGTGGTCGTAGTATGTGGACGGGGCGATGCGCCAGCCGTGCTCAGAGAGCACGGCGCACATCGAATCGACACCCCAGATAAGACCATCCGCACCCACCCGATGTCCCTGGTGGGTGCGGATGAAGTCCACAATTACCGGTGTGGCCGGTCGATTTCGGCCGCGAAGAAAACCGACGCCGCTTTCAGGATGCCGTTGGCCCGTTTGAGTTCGGCGACCTCCTGTTTGAGCCTGCGGATCTCCTCGTTGTCGGCCCTCGAGGCGCCTTCCGCATCAGCGGCCGGGGCCTTACGAACCCACTGACGGACAGTCTCCGCCGAGGTCACCCCCAACAGATCTGCGGTCTTGCGCATCGCCGGCCACTCCGCCGACCCGTGGGCCACCAACTGGGCCACCATGTCCACGGCGTCTCGCTTCAACTCAGCCGAGTACCGCTTCGATCCTGCTGCCATAGGTTTCATCCTCCCTTGAGAGGAGCCCTCCGGAAATCCCGGGAGGGATCATTGCCCCAGGATTCAATTCCGAGCGGTACGAAGAACCCGAAATGCCCCCCATGGATGAGGAGGATCGGATCCTTGTCCTGACCGTCGTCGAAATAACGCGTCTGAACCCCTCTCACATCGACGGTATGGAGCTTCTGGGTGATTGAAGAGCTTGGCAAGGGTAACGCCTTTCTGTGCACGATAACGATTGAACAATTCATCGCAGTTCGACCCCTACCGACGTGGTAGTTCTGGCCAGTAGAAACCTCTTCTGCGAGTGCCTGAAAGCTACGCGCCAGTAGTGCCCCATAGAGTGGTGTAACCCGGTGACCAGCACCACAACCGACAGCGTGTCGCTGCTGGACGTGAAACGGTCACCGCGTGATCCTTCGAGTCAACCTTCCACAGAATCCTCGAACGGAGTCATCACGATGACCGCACCCCACATTGTCGACCCTGCGGGTGTATTGCACCAAGCCCTGACCGACGCGTCTCCCGACCTGATGCGCGAACTGCTACAAACCATGATCAACGCCCTGCTGTCCGCCGAAGCCGACGCGGTCTGCGGCGCCGAATGGGGCCGACAGTCCACCGAACGAGTCAACCAGCGCAACGGATACCGACGCCGCCCGCTCGACACCCGCGTCGGCACCATCGACGTCGCCGTCCCCAAACTCCGGTCCGGGACGTATTTTCCCGAATGGCTCCTCGAACGCCGTAAACGCGCCGAAGCGGCATTGATCACCGTGGTCGCCGACTGCTACCTGGCCGGGGTCTCCACCCGCCGGATGGACAAGCTGGTCAAAACCCTCGGCATCAACGCACTGTCGAAGTCCCAGGTCTCACGCATGGCCGAAGACCTCGACGAACAGGTCGCCGCGTTCCGGCAACGCCGACTCGATCACGCGGGCCCGTTCACGTTCGTCGCCGCCGACGCATTGACGATGAAAGTCCGCGAGAACAAGCAGGTCGTGAACGCAGTCGCGATGGTCGCCACCGGAGTCAACGCCGACGGGCACCGCGAAGTGCTGGGCCTGCACGTGGCCACCAGCGAGACCGGGCCGGCATGGAACACCTTCTTCGCCGACCTGGTCGCCCGCGGTCTGAGCGGGGTCCGGTTGGTCACCTCCGATGCACACCGTGGTCTGGTCGATGCGATCGCGGCGAACCTGCCCGGTGCTGCGTGGCAGCGATGCCGGACCCATTACGCGGCGAACCTGATGGGTGTGTGTCCGAAGAGCATGTGGCCGGCGGTCAAGGCGATGTTGCATTCGGTCTACGACCAGCCGACCGCCGATGCGGTCGATGCCCAGTTCGATCGTCTTGTCGAGTACACCGAGGACCGGCTCCCGGCGGTCGCCGAGCACCTGGGCAATGCCCGCCAGGATCTGTTGTCGTTCAGCGCATTTCCGAAGGATGTGTGGACTCAGGTGTGGTCGAATAATCCGGCCGAGCGTCTCAATCGAGAGATCCGACGTCGGACCGATGCGGTGGGGATCTTCCCCAACCGTGACGCGGTCGTCAGGTTGGTCGGTGCTGTTCTGGCCGAGCAGACCGATGAATGGACGGAGGGCCGGCGGTATCTCGGGCTCGAGGTGCTGGCTCGTTGTCGTGCTGTGGGCACCGCGCCGGAGAGTGTCGGGGAGGTGGTTACGGAACCTGCTGCCGCGATTCCTGCTGCATAGTCAGGACAGGAGAAGGGATCACCGTCCTACACCACCTTCTGGGGCTTGACCTACGCGCCTCCGCATCGACTGTCAATAGAAAGCGCTGTGGAAGCCGCGAAAGGACTGGACTTCCTTGCACCAACGGGCGTGCCCTCTACGTTTGTCGACGGCGGGTGAATACTGACCCCCGGGTGACGGGTGAATCTTGACCCCTCCCGACCCTGGGAGGGTGATTGGTGGAGCAGTGGGCCGAGATACGCCGGTTGCATAACAGCGAGGGTGTGCCGATCAAGGAGATCTCCAGGAGGCTGGGGATAGCGAGGAATACGGTGCGATCAGCGTTGGCCTCATCCGAGCCGCCGAAGTACAAGCGAGCCCCGAAGGGATCGCTGGCCGATGCGTTCGAACCGGAGATCCGCAAGCTTCTGGCGGAGTATCCGACGATGCCGGCCACGGTGATCGCCGAGCGGATCGCCTGGCCGCACTCGATGACCGTGCTTAAGGACCGCGTGCGAGCGATCCGCCCCGAGTACCGCGGGGTTGACCCGGCGGACCGTATCGAGCACAAGTGAATATTCGTCTCACTGGGGTCCACCGGTATTGCCTCCGGGGGCCAGTGGCCGGGATCGCGAATATTGCGCTTGGGGGCCAGCAGTAGCGCCCGTGGGGGCCACCCGCTTCTAGGCTCCTTCCGCCGCGTGTATAGGGCACGCGGCGGAAGGAGCAATCCGTGACTGTACGGAAGATCAGGGCGAAGCTCGTGTTGCAGCTTCGCGCCGAAGGCCTGTCCGGGGGGCAATTGCCGCCTCGCAGGGCATGTCCCGCAAGAGCATCACCGCGGTGCTGGAGGCCGCCGATGCGACCGAGACGAGCTGGGACGACGTCGCCGAGCTGACCGATGAGCGGGTGTACGCCCGCCTGTTCCCGGGGCGCGGTGAGCACGAGAGCGTGTTCGCCCAGCCGGACTGGGAGCAGGTCCACCGCGAGATGGCCCGGGTCGGGGTCACGCTCAAGCTGCTGCACGGCGAGTACACCGACCGCTGCGCCCACGCGAAAGCGCCGGCGATGGGATATGACCGGTGGTGCAAGACCTACCAGCGACACGTGATGGTGACCGGCGCCGCCTCCCGCGTGGGGCACAAGGCCGGCCAGACGGTCGAGGTCGACTGGTCCGGCCCCACGATGGAGGTGACTGACCCGGTCACCGGGGCGACGCGGAAGGTGTATCTGTTCGTGGCGTGCCTGCCGTTCAGCCGGTACGCGTTCGTCTGGCCCAGCACCGACATGCAGCAGGACGCGTGGCTTCGGGCTCACGTGGCGATGTTCGACGCCATCGGCGGGTCGGTACCGCGGATCGTGTGCGACAACCTCAAGACCGGCGTGGTCAAGCACCCCCGCGACGGCGAGATCGTCCTCAACGACGCCTACCGGGAGATGGCCGCCCACTACTCCGCAGCCGTTCTGCCAGGCCGGATACGGCGCCCGAAGGACAAGGCGAGCACCGAGAACACCGTGGCGCACGTGGCGACCTGGGTGATCGCCGGCCTGCGGGACCGGACGTTTCACACGGTGCCCGAACTGGCCGAGGCGATCGGTGAGCGGATGGACGCCTAAAACCGCGAACCATTCCAGAAACGCCCCGGCTCGAGACTGAGCGTGTTCACCGCCGAGGAGCGGCCGCTACTCACGCCGCTGCCCGCGGTGGCGTTCGAGATCAGCCGGTGGCTCTACGGCCGCCGGGTCGGCCGCAACGGGCACGTGGTGTTCGAGCGCAACTTCTACTCCGCCCCGCTGGCCCACATCGGTACCAAGGTCGATGTGCGGATCACCGCCCGCACGCTGGAGATCTACCGCGGCACCGAGCGGATCTCCAGCCACCTGCTGCTCCCAGCTGGAGCCGCCGGGCAGTACCGCACCAACGACGCCGACCTGCCGGCCGGCCGCCAGTACCAACAGTGGGATGCACCCCGGGTACGGGAGTGGGCCGAGCGGGTGGGGCCAGCGGCGGTCATCGTGATCAACCGGATCTTCGAATCCGTACCCGTCGACGAACAGGGCCTCGACGCCGCCCTGGCGGTGCTGCGCCTTTCGCGGCGGTTCTCAGCCGAGCGCGTCGAAGCCGCCTGCGCCCTGGCGCTGACCGGGCCCGTGCGCTCGCCCCGCTACGCGCATATCCACCCGATCCTGGCCACCGGCCAAGACAAGACCGCCGCCCTACAGCCACGCACGAAGCCCGAACAGGCCGGCGGGTACGTCCGCGGCGCCGACTACTACGCCAGGAGCACCCGATGAGCAGCATCGATAGCGAGACCAAGCGCAAGCTCCGCGAGATGGGCGCCCAGCCACTGCTCGAGGCGATCGAAGCGCAACACGACGACCACGTGGTCGGCATGAACTTCGGCGAGCGCCTGCAGCTGGTCGTCGACCACGCCCACGAGAGCTTCAACCACTCCAAGATCGACGGACTCATCCGCCGGGCCAACCTGCGCTACCCAGCAGCCGATCTGCGGCGCGTGGACCTGGTCGAGGAACGCGGCCTGGACCGCGCCGTCCTCGCGCAGCTGGCCACCTGCTCGTTCATCCAGCGCCAACAGAACGTCGTCTTCCAGGGCTTCACCGGCTCGGGCAAGTCCTACCTCGGCTGTGCCCTGGCCAAGCAGGCATGCCAGCACCGCTTCCGGGCGCACTACATCCGAATGCCCGACCTCGAAGAAGCCTGGGCCCTGGCCAAAGGCCGACCCCAAGGCCAGAACAAATTCCTCAAAAAGTACGCCGCGTTCTCCCTGCTGGTGATCGACGAATGGCTCCTAGACCACCCCGACGAGACGATCAGCAGAATGCTCCTCGAGCTCCTTGAACGACGCTACGACACCGGGTCGACCGTGTTCTGCACCCAGTATTCCAAGAAGGACTGGCACCAGCGCCTGGGCTCCGGAGTACACGCCGACGCCGTCATGGACCGCATCGTGCACAACACCATCTGGATCGACACCGGCACCCACAACATGCGCGAGCATGCGGCCGCTGCCGGGAGTCAGTAAATAATCCCCGAGACGGGGCCGGTGGTCCCCACAGACGCGATCACCGGCCCCCAACGGCAATACTGCTGGCCCCCAAACGCAATATCCGATGGCCCCCAAGCCTCCAAATACTCACAAGCCCGGCGATACGACGCAGTGCGATCTGTGGTTCCCGAAGACGCTGATTCCGCTGGGCGCAGGTCAGAGTGCTCAGATGCCGGTGTTGGTGATGACGCTGGCGTTCTCGAGGTACATCTCGGCGACGATGATCCCCTCCCGGATGGCCGGGGACATCCTGGCCGGCATGTGGCTGCTGCTGGGCCAGCTCGGGGCTGTATCCCATCGCCTGTGGTGGGACCGGGAATCGGCGATCGCGACCTCGGCGGGCAAGCCGACGGTCGATGCCGCGGCGTTCGCCGGGACATTGTCGTCGAAGCTGGTCATTGCCCCGCCGCGGGACCCAGAGTTCAAGGGGATGGTCGAACGACACAACGGCTACCTCGGCCAGTCGTTCATGGCGGGCCGGACCTTCACCGGCCCCGAGGACTTCAATGGCCAGCTCACCGAGTGGCTGGAAACAGCCAACTCGCGCACCGTGCGAGTGTTGGGAGCTCGACCCGTCGACGCACTAGTCGAGGACCGGGCCCGGATGCTCGCCCTTCCGCCGGTCGCACCGACCACGGGCCTGCGCACGACGGTGAGACTGGCGCGGGACTACTACGTCCGTATCGACTCGGTGGACTACTCAGTCGACCCCCGCGTGATCGGTCGCCTGGTCGAGGTAGTCGCCAGCCTGCATACGGTGACGGTGAACTGCGCGGGCGCCCTGGTGGCTGAGCACCGCCGCAGCTGGTCCCGCCGCGGGACGGTCACCAACCCCGAGCATGTGGAGCTGGCAAAGCAACTGCGCGTGGACTACTGGCAGCGGACCCGCGAGCAACCACCGATGAGTTCGTTCACTGATCCGGTGGTGCGCCCGCTGCGCGACTACGACGACCTCTACGACGTCGACTTCGCCGGGAACGCAGCATTGGATTCGGAGGTGTCGGCATGAGCGAAGACGCCTCGTCCCAGGTCGCCTACGCAGCCCGGGTGCTCAAGACCCCGACCATCTCGGGCGTGTTCGCCGACCTCGCCGATACCGCCCGTAGGCAGGGCTGGACCTACGAGGAGTACCTGGCCGCAGTCTTGGGCCGCCAGGTCGCCGACCGAGAGGCCTCCGGCATCCAGGTCCGCACGCGAGCGGCACACTTCCCGCAGGTCAAGACGCTCGAGGACTTCAATGTCGACCATCAGCCCACCTTGCGCAAAGACGTGCTCGCGCACTTAGCGACGAGCACTTACATCGGCAAGGCCGACAACGTAGTCCTGCTCGGGCCGCCCGGAGTGGGCAAGACCCACCTGGCGATCGCCCTCGGATACAAGGCGATCGCCGCCGGCTACGCCGTGCAGTTCGACACCGCCGTCGGCTGGCTCGCCAGGCTTCAGGCCGCGCACGCCGAGAACCGCCTAGAGGCCGAGCTGCGCAAGTTGCGCCGCTACAAGCTGCTCATCATCGACGAGGTCGGCTACATCCCGTTCGACTCCGACGCCGCCAACCTGTTCTTCCAGCTCGTGGCTCACCGCTACGAGCAGGGCTCGATCCTGGTGACCTCGAACATGCCATTCGGCCGCTGGGGCGAGATCTTCGCCGACGACATCGTCGCCGCCGCGATGATCGACCGTCTCGTCCACCACGCCGAGGTCCTCACCCTCGGCGGCCAGTCCTACCGGACCAAAGCACGACGAGACCTCATGACCGCACAGACCAACAACCAGAGGGGTCAGAATTCGCCCGTCACATAGGGGTCAATTTTCACCCGCCGTTGACAACGTTCAACACATTGCACGGGCCATACGTGCCCGTTCGCCGCCGCTATGATCGGCGACCGCAACGGGGAGTTCAACGCACACAAGGGGACCCGCTCCCGTGCGGCCCCTCAGCGGGGGCACGTTCGATTTCCGAAGCGGGGCGTGCGTCCCCGCGCCTCACCGCTACAGCAAACCTCCGGCGTGTCAGCACTTTCTCTGATCCAGACAGCACTCATCGTCTGCGCCGTCGGGCTTTCACTCATGGCGATCCCCACCACCTGGAGCTACGTGGTAGGTGTCCTGCTAGCGGTGGGCCTGGGGTGGGGGTGGCCAGGTCTGGTGCACTTCCTCATCTCGCACATGGCGCCTGGGGCCACCGCAGCGGCCACCGACATTGTCCAGACCGGCACGTACATCGGCAATACCATCGGCCCCATGCTCACCGGGGTGGCCCTTAGCCTCGGTAACTCGACACTGACCTGGGCGATGCTCGTCACTATGGCAACCGTCGCCGTGGTCATTTCCTTCTTCTTCGGGCTCCGACTGCGGAGAATCGACTCTCTAGAATCGCCGCTGAGCTGAGGTGGTCCTGTCCACAGCACCACCGTCACTGGCCGTCGAGATCCTTAAACGAGCAAGTTCTGGATTTCTTTGGCGGCTGTCTGGAGCATAGCTCCGAGTTCTGTGCGGAGTTGTTCAGTCATGCGGTGAGCGGGCACGGATACATTGATCCCGTAGTATCCTCCGCTCGGGCTGGTGATGGGAACAGCGACTGACATGACGCCGTCTTCGCTTTCTTCCTGGCTCGTTGAGTATTCGGTTTGCCGAATCGTTTCGAGGGCACGCTCCAGATCGGAACGGGAAATGATAGATCCCTTGGTGAGACCCGGGAGCTCCTCATACGGGTACAGGGCATGCAGTTGTTCCGTGGTGAGTAGGCTCAGCATTGCTTTGCCCGTTGCAGTGCAGTTGGCGGGAAGCATCGCACCTTGACGTGAGGCAACGCGGACGGCGCGTTGACTTTCGATGGCCTCCAGAAAGTGTGTGTTCGAGCCTTTGAGCTCGGCAAAGTGCACCGTCTCTCCGGTTGCCTCGAATACCCTTTCCATTGCTGGACGAATTAGCGTTCCGATGTCGACGTGGCGCCGTATGGCGAAGGCGATGGAGCTGAGTGCTTGTCCGGGTTCGTACGCTTTGGTCTGAGGGTTCTGCCGTACGAAACCTCGGTAGAGGAGCATCCCCATGAGGCGATGGGCCGTGGATGACGCCACTCCGAGGTACTTGCTGGCATCGGTGAGCCGGATGCTCGGCCGAGTCTCGAAGAGCAGCAACAATCGGAGTGCGTTGTCGACGGATTCGATGGGGTACTGCGGAGGAGGGCCGTATCTGGAGTCGTCCTCCGCCCGTGATGCGGACATGAGCTTCATGTTACTGACCGGGGGTTCAGTCTCTGTCCGGCTAGGGCGCAGGCCGTCAACGAGGCTCACCAAGTCGTGCGAGTTCATGTCTCCAGGCAGTCTCTGTGTTGAATGCTCCTCCGAGGTCGGGCAGTTCGGCCATATCGGCGTCGGGCAGGTCGACGAGGTGCCCACCAGCCGAAGTCACTTGCAGTGCCAACCCGGACAGGCCGTCCACGCTGATGGCCTGGAGAACTGCTTGCTCGACGGTTTCGGCCGCGCTGGTGAGGCCGTGGCCCCGCAGCACAACAACGGGCCTTGTTCCCATAGCATCGGCCATTTCGGTGGCGAGCCGACGGTCGCGGATGAGTACTCCGCGGGGATAGACGGGCACCCCGTTGGCGGCGAGGCGGGCTCCGGGAATGTCGTACGCCCCTACGATGGGGCGTACTGCAAGCCCTGCCAGGTCGGCGGCAACCACTCGCGGGGGATGGGCGTGAACGACAGCCCGGATGTCTGGGCGGCGCCGGAAGAGCTCGGTGTGCAGCGGCAGTTCGTTGGGGACCGTGTACCCGTCCGCGAGCTCGCCGTCGGCGGCGGGATTGCCGTCGAGGTCCACCATGCGGATGTCTTCGGCTTGCGTATACGCCAGTCCGCGTTCGTACGGGCCGCGACAGCGCACCAGCAATGTGCTGTCGGTAATTTTCAGGCTGATGTGACCCAAGATTCCATCTGCAAGGCCCCGATGGGCCAAGACCCGGCAGGCGAGGGCGATACGTTCCCGGGTGACGCTCTCGGTCTGGGGCAGCAAGTTCCCGGGTGTCATGACGCCCTCCTCGCCGGTGGCTCCAACTGGGGTTCGAGCTTGGCGCGCAGATCCTGCACCGTGATGCCCCTGGCCATGCCCAGACGGCAGGCAATGAGGGCTTTGGGCCAGTTCACGATGGCTGCGCCCCGGACGGTGGTGCCGTCGATGGTGTAGAGGGCGGCGAACTTGCCGTGGACCTGCGGGTGTCCGATGAGGACGTGGTCGACATTGCCTCCGACGCGTCCCACGACCTGGATCTTCCAGTCGTGCTGGTCGCTCCACACGTATTCAATGGGCGTGTAGGCGCGCGGCTGTTCCGGATGGATGATGTTGTAGGCCACGCATGCGGCCTGTTCCACCGCGTTAGTCCAGTGCTCGGTCCTGACGTCCTCGCCGTGCTTCTGGTGGCGCCAGCGGGCTACGTCGCCGACGGCGTACACGTTCGCAGCGTCGAGGGCTTGACAGTACTCGTTGAGCACGACCCCGTTGTCCACCAGCAGGCCAGATGCGCTGAGCCAGGAGTCATTGGGGATGACGCCAATACCGATCAGCACGGTGGCCGCCTGAACGCTCTCACCGTTGGTCAGGTGGAGGGAGAAGTTGCCCTCCTCGCCTTCGATAGCTTCCACTCCGGTGCCGAACATGGTGTTGACCCCGTTGTCCTGGTGAAGGTCTGCGAACCACTGGCCGATCTCAGGGTTAAAGAGGCGGCTCATGGGCACGGGCACCGGGTCGATGACGGTGACCTCCAATCCCAGGCCGCGGGCGGTGGCTGCCGCTTCGGCGCCGATGAACCCTGCCCCGATGACGGCCAGCGCCCCACCCCGGAGAAGGTCCCCACGTAGTTCGCGGGCGTCCTCAAGGGTGCGCAGCACGTGAATCCCTGGAGACTGGCCCCAGGGAGAGGGCCGGGGTGATGCTCCGGTGGCAATGACGAGGTTGTCGTAATGAAGGGGGTCATGCCCTTCAAGCTTCAGCAGGTTCTCGGCGACGTCTAAACCGACAGCGCGGTGTCCCAGCAGGAGTTGGATGTCCTCGGCATCGGCCTGCTCCTGTGTCAGCAGCCGGATAGAGTCCTCGTCGGCGGATCCCGCAAGAACGGATTTCGACAATGGCGGCTTATCGTAGGGAAGTTCGGTCTCTTCTCCCACGAGGATGATCTCCCCCTTATAGCCTTCCAGCCGGAGGGACTGCGCGGTGCGCACCCCGGCAATGGAGGACCCGACGACGACGACGGTGCCCGGGCTCATGCGTCCTCTACCACCAGTGCGGAGACCGGGCAGCTGCGCGCGGCTTCGGTGACGCGGGCGCGGTCGGCTTCGGGGACTTCGGTCTGGAGCAGCACGACGATCCCGTCGTCGTCCAGGTCGAAGTAGTCAGAGGCTCCGACGACGCAGTTCGCGTACCCCTGACAGGCCTGCAGATCGGCTTTTACAACGGGCATGGTCGAACTCCTTAGCTTGAGACGGTGGTGCTCTGGCGGTTGGGGTGTTTATTCGTCTTCGGCCACGAGCGGCCCGAAAGGGTGGCCGATCATGGCCGAGAACGTGGCCGGGGCCTGCCAGGTCAGGGACTCCAGTTCCAGCGGGCAGAGCGTTACCCACTGGCCCGAACGAGGAGATTGAATCATCAGCCGCGAACCGTTGCGGGTCTCGATGCGGGTGACCTGGACCTCCGAGAACTCGTTAGCGATCACGATCGGCTTGCCGGTGACGTGCTCTTCGAGCCGGCGGCGTTCCTCGGTGGCCTGGATCGCCGCGAGGCGGTCTTCCTCCTCGCCTTCCCATTCCAGTTTCACAGGAAGATCGCCAGGTTCTGCATGCGGATGACCGACTCGTCGACCATGATGGTGCGACGGGCCAGCTCCCACCCGGACCCGGATGAGGTACGGCGGAGGAGATCCTCGCGTCCTGCCGAGACAGTGGAGGACTCCCCGACGTCACCACGGCTGCGGAAGAGAAGAACCGCCGAGTCCACGATGATCTCTTGCGGGTCGGGGGTGCGGAAGGTGCGCACGTTGGTGATGTAGTGGCGCAGCCGCGACGGCGGATCTTCGGTCCACGCGTGCTCGGTGGCGAAGCGTGCCACGCGGCGACTGAGCGAGTACTTGTTCTCGTCCCAGTGCGCCATCCCCGGTGAGGTGGAGTATCCGGCGCCCAGGGCAGTGGTGACGCGGACGGGCATGAGATAGTGCACGTCATCGGCGATCCGGGAGAGCCACTCGTCGTAGTCCTGGGCGTCCAACAGGTACGCCTCATCGACCAGCCAACGATGCGCCTCCAGGTGAAGTTCATCGTTGAAAGGCAGGGTCTGCCCCGTCCGCTGAGTACGCGGGGCGTGGGCTCCCAGCGCCGATTGTTCGGACAGCGTCAAGTTCTCGTTCTCGTGTGCCGTTCCAACACTCATGATCAGACCTCCTCGTGAAGGGTTGCTGCGGGCGCGGTCTCTGCGCTGCCGCAGGCCGGGCGGGCGGGCCCCGATCCGGCGGCCGGTGGCGCTTGCACCGGGTCCGAGCCCACGTGCACCTGCGCTGCGGCTTCTACCGGACGTTCGAGGTGATCGGCCCACCGGCGCAACAACTCCCGCTGGTTGTACTCGCTGTAGCCGACACGGGTGGCGCCGGGTCCCGAGTATTCCTCGGGGGACAGGGCCTCGACGACGTTCTCGCCGTTCTCGAGCATGCCCATCCGGCTGTTGAGCAGCAGACGCCGTGCCATGGAGCCGGCGGCAGTATTGGTGAGGGACACCCAGTTCTCGACGTCGTCCTGCTCGAACATGCCGCCACTGCCGAAGCACATGAGATACGCCTTGTAGGAAAGCGCTTTGTACTCCTCCGGCGCGTTCTTGTCGACGGCGAACCACGAGAGGACTTCCGTCTCGTTCTCGCTGATCGGCTGCCACACGCGGATGGAAATGAAGGGGAGCACCTCGTCGGAGCCCTCTTCGACCCGCGGCCAGTTATGGACGAAGCTCATGTTCGGGAACAGTGAGGCCGCCGAGATCATGAACCCGTCCTTGCCGACCACGTCGAGCTGCTCCTGGGTCCACTGCTCCTTCATCCGGGCGATCATCTCGTCCGGGTAGCCCACGTAGCGCAGGCGCTCCTCCAGGCCACCTTCGGGCAGCTTGTAAGTGGTGCCGCCACCGTTGCCAGCCCAGTACGTGGTGCCGTCCTTGCGCTTCTCCGCCTTGGGCTCGCGGAAGAGGCCGATCTCCACCACCGAGGTGTGGGTCTGGGGCGTGTGGTACATGTCCCCGGCGAAGTTCTCGGCCCCGATCTTCCAGTTCGCCTTGACCCGCCAACGCTGAGGGCCACGCAGCTCGATGCCGTCCGCGCTCTGCTTCGTGTAGTAGTCCAGGTAGAACTTGAAGTCCCCCAGGAACTCCTCCAGGGGCTCGGCATCCGGGTCCATGCTGATGAAGATCAGACCGTTGTACGTGGCCAGCGAGGGAGCAGGCAACAGGGTCTGGCCCTTCTTCTTGAAGCCTTCCTCCCCGCCGTATGCCTCCTTGTGAAACGGCAGGCCAACGAGGCGCCCGTCGTTGCGGTAAGACCAACCGTGGTACGGGCAACGGAAGTGGGAGGCATTGCCCATCTCCGCCCGGCACACCTGCATGCCCCGGTGGAGGCACATGTTGAACAGGGCCCGGACCTCGCCCTGTTCGTCCCGAGAGATAATGAACGAGTCCTCGAGGACCCTGCGGACCACGTAGTCACCAGCCTCGGGGACCTCCGACTCGTGGGCGACGAACAGCCAGCTGCGGCTGAAGAGACGTTCCTTCTCGAGTTCGAAGAGCTCTTTGTCGTTGTAGATATGTGCAGGGATCATGCCCCGCCGTACGTCCTCGAGGACGCCGTGATGGTCTGCCATGGGAGAGCTCCTTCTCGATCATCGATCAGTCAGTCTGCAGAGCAGAGGTCCACTCTGTCGTGAAGAGGTTTCCGCATTTTGTGATCTACGTCAACCCCTCCCACTCTTCGTGCCAGGTACGGGTGGGTGCGGCAAGGGTCAGTGGCCGTTCTCGGGGGAGTCGGAGTCGCGGGCGGCGTTCTCTCCGCGGTCCAGCCTCGCCAGGGCGGCCATTTCCTCGGCAGTCAGGGAGAAATCGAACACCGAGATGTTCTCGACCAGCCATGCGGGTTTGGCGGCCTGCGGGATCGGGACGATTCCTTGCTGGACGTGCCAGCGGAGCAGAACCTGCGCCGGACTCTTTGCTGTCCGTTGCGCGATCTGCACCACGATGGGGTGGTCGCGCAGTCCCGATTCGCGACCAATAGGGCTCCAGGCTTCGGTGATGATGCCCAGGTCCTGGTGCACTGCCCGCGGGGGTAGCCGTGCGAGATCGGGGCTGAGCTGGATCTGGTTCACGTCGGGAACCACGCCGGTCGCGGCAATGACCTTCTCCAGATGGTCCGGCTTGAAATTGGAGACACCGATCGCTTTGACACGGCCTTCGTCCAAGAGCTTGACGAGGCCTCTCCATGCCTCGGTGTACTGGTCCAAGGCCGGCACGGGCCAGTGGCACATGAACATGTCCAGGTAGTCCAGGCCCAAGGCTTGGAGACTACGGTCGTAGGCCCGCTGCACACCGTCGACGCTGTGGGACTCCTTGTTGAACTTGCTGGAGACGAACAACTCTTCACGCGCAACGCCTGCCGTGCGGACACCGCGTCCCACCGCGTCTTCATTGCGGTACTGGAACGCGGTGTCGACGAGCCGGTAGCCGCTTCGAATGGCGTAGCGGACGGCCGTTTCGCACTCTTCCCCCACTAGTGGCCAGGTGCCCAGACCTAGATGCGGAATGCTATGCCCGTGCCTCAGGTGGAGCCTCGGGACCGTTGCGGGGTCATTGCTTGGATGGGTTTCCGTCGTCATGGATATCCTCTCGTCAAAATGTTTCCTGTCGCCGGAGGCAAGCAGCGCGAGCTTCAGGTCTTTGCCGGTCAGTCGACATCTTTGTTGGACCTCCAGGGGGTTGCGGCCGGGGTGATGATGAGCAGGCCCGCGGCCATCCTTATGCTCAGCCCGAACGTTCCGTTCGAGCTGCGAACCGATCGTCTCGATGCGTCGTGGCAGACGCCTCAGCTGTCCACCGATGACCTGGAGTTGCACGCGGCCGTCGGCGAACATCTCCCTTGAGTCCATCGCCAGACGTATGAAATGAGGAGTTCGAGCAAGGGCCCGATCGACCAAGTCGTAGTCGGCAACGAGCTGGCACAGCGTTCCCTCGAGTGACACGAAGGAAACGACTGGCGTTCTCCTCCGCTGTTGGGGACGTCGGGTCGGCTGAAATAATGGCCGGGACGATACGGTGGCGAGTCAGAGCGCCGTGATCCACCGCGCGATCTCGTCAGCGATCTCGTCGCTATTGTCTTCGACCATCAGCGAGTGGCCGTTCCCAGCGAGAAGAGGCAGTTCGGACGACCAGAAGGTGACGGCGGCGCCCTGATCGGTGAGCCAGGCCACGATGTCCTGATCCAGCTGCGAGGGGTGGTCGGTATCGGCTCCACCCGTGAAGACGAGAATCGGCTTGTTCGTGAACGCGTCGGTCGGCCCGATCCTCATTTGGCTCCCACCGATGTTCTGACGCTGATAAAGCATCCGGGCCGGGATCGGCCGAAGGGTGCGGCGGAACACCTCGATGCACTCGCGGGGGAACCGCCGGCTGGGTCCGATGGCCTTGTCGTTCACGAAGGCGCTTGTGGGTTCCCAGAAACCCATCTTCGGGATGGTCCAGTCGATGGCCGCTCCACGGATGGAGACCTCCTGGTCGGACTCCCTCACGATCTCGGGCACCGCCTGTATATTTCCAGGCGGGCCCGGAGCGACGGCTACGAGCCCGTCGATGAGATCGCCATGCGTCTCTAGGAGGCGGAAGCCAATCGGACCTGCCATCGAGTGCACGACCAGCACGACGTTCCGGCCGAGACCAGAGAGGAACACGCCCATCCCTCGGCACACGCTCTCATAGTCCAGCCGCGCAGACGCCGCACGATCATCGACGTGTTGGGCCGCCTCATAGGACAACCCCAGCCAGTCCACCACCAGCACACCGTAGCCAAGCGATACGAATCGTGCCGCCCAGCCCTGTCGGCCGTCGGGCGTCTCGAGATAGTACTCGTTCGAGGCACCACCCCCGTGCACGAGGACGATCCACCGAGCAGGCGCACCCGACGGCGCCAGTTCGGTGTACGAGATCGGCGCGACGTCGTCTGGGCGTGAAATCGAATCCATAGCTTCCCCAGGCCTGTTAGGCAATGACGGCGTCGAGGGCCCGTGCGAGCCTCTCCGGATGCGTGAGCATCACCAAATGGCTTCCGTCGATCTCGATCGTGCGCGGACTATCAAGCCGCCCGGCCGCGGCCTGGTAGATCTCAGCGGGAACGGCCTGGTCCTGAGCGAGGAACACATAACTTGACGGGATGCTGCTCGCCCAGAACCGGTCGAGGCGGATCGGCTCATCGGACCAGCCTGCCGGCGATGGGACGAGCCTCGGCTCGAGCGCGGCGAGCTGCTGCTGCTCGAACGGGGACATGTCCTGCATAGTCGCGGCCCAGAGCTCAGGCGGCATGACGATGGTGTTGTCGTCGGACTGACTCGCAAGCGCCTTCGTCGCTGCGACCAACGGATCGGGGAGCACGTCGTTAATGCTCTCGCCGTCGCGCAGCACCCAGGCGTCGACGAAGACGACCCGGCCGATGCGCTCGGGCATCGCCTCAGCGACGAGTTGGATGAGCGGACCTCCGCCGCTATGACCGACGAGCACGATGTCGAGCTGGGTGAGCTCTCTTACCTGATCGATCAGATCGCGCGCCATCATGCTCATCGTGACGCCGGAGCGGTCCACGTCACCGTCTTCGAGACCGCGCAGCGTCGGCGCGATCACCTCGTGCCCCATTCTGCGCAATTCGTCGGCGACGCCGTCCCACACCCAGCCGCCTACCCATCCGCCGTGCACCAGTACGATCTGCATTGATCATCCTCTTCGCATATTTATCTGCTGAGCAGAACTTGTTCCTAACTAGAAGACACAATAGCTTGCGCGGCGCCAACAGTCCAGCATGGCTCGAGCTCTCTTCAGAACGCGCCGAACGACCCCTGCACCAGGTCGCAGGGGAAAGAGACGACGAGCCTTCAGGAGGTCAGGTCGGCCAGACGTACGGCTGCCTCATCGAGGAGTGCGACGAGGGTCTTCACCTTGCGGGGAGGCAAGCGGAACACCGGGGCAGATGCGTTGATCGCCAACCGCAGCCCGCTCGCCGAGGGAACGGCCACGGCCACCGAGGCCACGCCCTCCTCGCTCTCCTCCCGGTTCGTTGCATAGCCCTGCTTCGCGACAAGATCCAGTTGTGCGAGGAGCTCGGTCTTGGTACGGATCGACTGCGGAGTCACCTGTGAGAGTTGCTCGTCGGGGTAGAGACGGTCCAATTGTTCTCGCGGGAGCTGCGCCAGGAGAACCTTTCCCGTGGAGGTGCAATGGGCCGGCATCTCCTTGCCCAACCGTGAAGCGACTCGCACCGCCGTCGT
Organism: Rhodococcus sp. LW-XY12; assembly: GCF_019317345.1. Lineage (NCBI taxonomy): Bacteria > Bacillati > Actinomycetota > Actinomycetes > Mycobacteriales > Nocardiaceae > Rhodococcus > Rhodococcus sp. LW-XY12. The sequence continues at coordinate 49,562 of NZ_CP079226.1, read as the reverse complement.
CGGTTCCGCGACCGGGGTCGTGCCCGACGTGAACCAGATCCAGCTCAGCCCCGACATCGCCCGTACCGTTCCTCGACGCGCGCACGAGGTGCTCGGTATCGTGACCGAGAGCTGGAGCCCGCTCGGCCGCGGGCCCGAGCTGCGGGAGAACCCGACGATCGTGCAGATCGCGGCGGACGTCGGACGAACGGCGGCACAGGTGGTGCTCCGCTGGCACGTGCAGCAGGGCCTCGTGCCGGTGCCGAGATCGTCAGACCCCAAACGCCTGGTCGAGAACCTCTCGGTCTTCGACTTCCGCCTTAGCACCGACCAGATGGCCACGCTTGCGTCCCTCGACAACGGCGAAGCCGCCGCGCGGGACTCTGACCTGCCCGAGAACGGTCATTAGTCCACCAAGAACACCAAAATCGTCACCGATCTGGTAAATTCAGCGCGCTCTGGAGACGCAGCAGAACGCCTCGCGCGGCTCCTGGACATTCGACTACACGCAGGACCGGCTCTCCGCCATCATGCGCTGCACACACGACCGCTGCCTCGAGACCGCCGACGAATACGGCTCGCCAGGCTTGCCCGGTGGACTTCGGCGACTGCGCGAAGCAACTGACCGGCGGCGAAGGTGATGGCTCGAACGTAGGCGCGATCTGCCTTGCTCGCCTCACCTTCGGCTCGCTCGACAGCCGCGTCCAAACCATCGCGAAGTCGCGTGCACTGCAGATGGCGGCGAGGGAGAGAGTAAGTTCTGCAGTGTGCCCGATCGGGAACAGGGGGTGGGCTTTAGTACCCCTGCCCGAATTCGCGAAGTCTGGGCCACAGATCGCCGCCGACAACGCCGAAGACCCCTACGTCCGCCAGCATGCCGCCGAAGCCCTGCTTGAGATCAACGAAGACCGGAAAGTCAACGGCCGCTACCTCGCCGTCAAGACCCGACAGAACCTCGCCCGCCTCACCGACTTCGCCGAACACACCCGTCGGTTTCCCTGCCTCTTCCGCCTCGATCAACGCCACCTGTGCACCCCTATCAGCGGGAGCGAGGGTCTCGGGAAGCTTCTCAAGCCGACGGGCAACTCGCTCGGCAGTGCTTGCGAATCGGCGGTACGGACGACCCAACTGTTCGCTCGTGTTGGGGTCCTGGCCGTGCCCCATGAGACGGCGGAGCTGCTCCTCGCTGACCTCACCACCGGGTTCGACGGCGCCAGAAATGTACGCGAGACCCGATCCGAGCCATGAGCCCGGCGGCGTGCTGTTCAGTCGTTCAGCCGGTGGAGCCAGTAGCCGGGTTCGCGGCGCTCGTGGGCGTAGGCGAGGATCAGGATCGTGTCCGGCTCCACCGTGTAGACGATGCGGTACGGGTATCCGCGAACGGCCTTGCTGCGGATCACGGTGCCATCGTCAGCGGTCGTGAATGGTGGGGCGGCGTTCGGCCATTGGTCGAGGTCTTTCCGGGCTTGCCTTGCTCGGTCGATGAGCGCAAGGCCGATCCCTGGCTCCTGGTCTTCGTACCAGCGCACGGCGGCGTCGAACTCCGCGACGGCCTCGGGGTGCTCTCGCTGGGCCAAGGTCATGCGGTGAGCAAGGCGCGCAAACGCTCGTAGTGCTCGTCGGCATCCACCAGATCGACCGCACCTTCACGCACCTCGGCCAGTCGCCGGGTAGCCTCGGCACGCCAGGCTGCATCGACCTCGCTCTCGTCGTCTGCATCATGGAGGCTTTCGAGCAGGGCGTTAGCGACGACCGCGCGCTGATCGGCGTCGAGCGCGAGGCCGTCTCGGATCAGAGTTGCGGTGTCGGGTGTCATGTATTCAAGTGTACGTCGAACGGCCGACAATCGCGCTGGGCGTCTGTGGCTCGGGTTGCGGGGCTGCTGTGAACGTCACGCCGACGCGACGTGCTGCTGATGCTCATAGGCCGCGTGCTGGCCCGTCATGTCGCGGGTCGTTGCGCCGCGGGTCGCGTTCGGTCGGCTCGCGGAGTTGCCGTTCGCGTTCGGCGAGTGCTTGCTGCCTTGCTTCGTGCTCGGCGCGGGTGGTTTCGATCCGTGCGGCGGCGTCGCGGATCGGTAGCGCGCGGAGGTAGTCGGCCTCGGCTCGGAGCGCGGTGGCTTGCTGGTGCGCCTGTCCTGCTTGCTGTGCTGGGTTCGGCAGTCGCATCCCGACCCGGTGGCGCATCACCGCCTGCGGCCCGTACTCGCTGACCAGCAACGCCCGGCGTTCCTGCTCGTGCCGCTGCCGCAACTCGTCACGGTCGGCTCGCGCGGCCTCGACGTGCTGGGCGGCGTCGATCACGCGGGGATCGGCCTCGGCGCGACGCTCGGCCTGTCGTGCCGCCCACTCGGGCAGGGTGTCGGTGGTGCGGGGTGGTTCGCCCCATGTTTCGCGCACCCGTGCCCGAACCGTCCGGGTGTGCTCGCTCGTCTGGCGGTGCTCCGCGCGGGCCTTGCGCCTGCCGAGCCTGCCGACGGTGGCGAGTCGGCTGCTTGCGGCGGCCTCGCGCTCGACAGCATCGAGATAGGTGGTGCCGTCTGCCTCGGCCTGCACCGTCAACGGTTCCGCGATTTCGGCACGGATGCGCGCCGCCTCGTCCTCGGCGTGGCGGAGCACGTCGGCGTGCTCGTCGTCCTCGGTCTTGTGTGTTGCGCGCTGGGCGTCGAACCTGGCAGCGGTCTGCTCCCAGCGTTCCGCCGCACGTTCGGCTCGTTCGGCTTCGGCGGTGAGGCGGGCGAGTTCTTCGGTGATGAGCTGCACGGGGCCATCGCTGACGAGGCCTTGCACGGCGTCGATGGCTTGGGCGGTGGCGTGGTCGAGGCCACGGTCTGCCGGGTCGCGTTCCATCGCCTCAACGAACCGCGCCCGCGCATCCGCCATATCAGCGGCGACGACGTGGAGTTGGTTCTGTTGGCGGCCTCTCGTCATGCCGACGTAGACGCCTGCCGCGCTCGTCGCCTCCGACAAGGCCGTGTGGGAGGCATCGACGGTTGCGCCTTGGACGCCGTAGGCGGTCGCGGCATACGACAGGTGCGCCCACTCGCTCACGTACTCGGCGGGGAGGGCGACGGTGCGGCTGTGCTTGCCTCCGCCGCTGACTTCGCGGGCGTAGACGCTGCCCTCGTCGGTCACATGCTGCACGATCCATTGCTGCCGGTTTGCCACGCCGAGGTCGCTGCTGTTCTTCCGGGTCTGGATCAGGTCGCCAGCGCCGATGCTCAGCCCGTCGCTGCCGGTCGTCGTCATAGTGTCGTCGACCTCGCCGCGCTCGACCCGCCCGGCGCGGATGTGCTCGTTCAGCTCGGTGGCCTCGTCGTTGGTGGCGACGGTGATCGCTTCGCCGTCGTGGGCGTGGGCGGTGATGTGCTCGCGGGCCGCTTCCTCGTCGGCATGCAAGGTCACGAGGCCCATCGTGGCGAGTCGGTCGAACACGTCGCCGGGGTGCTCCCGGTCACGCATGACCAACGTCAACGCCGCATACTCGGCATCGGTGAACCTGTGGAGTTCGGTCATGTCGTAGGTACGGCCACGAATCTGGGCGGCCATGTCGAGCACCCCGCCGCGCCCGACCGCCGGGAGCTGCGCCCGGTCGCCCACGAACGCGACCGACGCGCCTGCCTCGGCGGTGACGGTCAGCAGAGCGAGGGCGGTGTCCTGGTCGAGCATCCCCGCTTCGTCCACGATCACCCGCTCACCCCGCGACAGCACGGCGTCGTTTGGTGGGCCGGTGTAGATGTTCCCGGTTGCAGGGTCGGTGTCGCCGGGTGCGAGGCGTGTCCATACGCCGTCCTCGTTCCACCGCCACCCATGCGCATACACGAGCGCCGCGACGGAGGTTGCGGGCACGCCGAGTTCTTCGTGGGCGACCTGCGCCGCACGCAACGTCGGCGCAACCACCCGCGAGGATCGCCCGTGCTCGGCTGCAACCTCGATGGCGACGCCGAGCATGGTGGTCTTGCCTGCGCCCGCCGCGCCCTCGACAATCACGAGCGGGTTGGTCGAGGCGACGGCAGCGGCGGCCACGGTCTGCCCGGTGTCGAGTCCGGCGGCTTGCGCAGCGTCGGTCACGTCGGGGTGCTTCGGCTCCCGTTCCGGCGTCGCGGCGGTGAGTTGGTCGCGGAGTGCGGTCTCGGCGGCGACGACGCCAAGGCTGGTGAGGTGGGCGACGTGCTCGGGTTGCACCATGCCCGGCGGCAGCACCGAGAAACAATCCGAGGCGGCGAGTCCGGTGGCGAGGTCGATGAACTCGCGCAACTCCGCCGGGGTCGCTTGCACGCCTGCCTCGGTGGTGATGCGGGTGACGTGCTCTCGCACGGTGTGCGGTGTCCAGGTCGATGCAGCCGCCGCGCAGCGATCCAGCGCACGACTGGCGACCTGTTGCACGCTGAGGTCATCCAGCGATGCCGGCGCAACGGTGTCGGGGTGCTGCAAGCTCTCGGGGTGGTAGCCGGCGTCTCGGAGTTCCTGCTGCCACCACTGCTCGTTCTTCAAGTCCGCCGGTTTCTTGCCGGGCCGCTGGAACGCCCACGCCGCGTCCTGCATCCGAGCGGTCAACACCGGGCCGGGCGTCTCGCCGGGATGCTTCGCTTGCCACTCGGCCTCCATGCGTTCCAGGTTGCGTCTGATCTGCGCCGACCGCTTCGACATGACGGCGTTGAACGGCTCCAACTCCACAACCTCACCGCTTACGGGGTCGAGGGTCAGGCCATGCTCGGAGAGCGTGGCGGCGAGCTGGGGGTGCGCGGCGATCACCGCCGTACCGAGAGCACGGATCGCGCCCTGCTGCTGGAACAACGCCGCCGTGGTCAGCGCCCGCCACTTCCCGCCCGCCCACACCCTCGTGCCAATCTGGAAATGGATATGCCGGTGCGGATCACCCGCACGACTCGTCTTGTGCGTGATCGCGACGGTCTGCATGTGCTCGACCGGCAGCACCTCCTGCGCGCCGCGCGGCCCCGCCAACGTGACCGAATGCTGACCAAGGAAGTGCTGAATCTCCCGCGCCGCATCCCGCTGCGTCGCGTCCAACGCCTCGGACACGTCCGGGTGGAGTGCGGCGGCGACCGACAGGCTCTTCGGCGCGTTGATCGTCATCTCCGCGAACAACGGCGACCCCCGACGCACCTTGCCCGGCTTGCGCGGGGTACCCATCGACTCCCCGGTGTCCGGGTTCACCCAATCGACCCAGGCTTCGTACTCATCCGCCGACAGCGACCGAGCAGCGGTGACCTCGCCGGTCGCGTCGATCACGGCGTACTCGGCCACGGCCTGGTCTGCGCCGAGGTAGTACTCGTCAGCGCGGGAGCGGTCGGCCTCGACATAGGCGCGCGCGGCAGCACCGCTGCCGTGGAACAGCTTCACTCCACCCTTCACTCTGGCCTCCCTCACGAGTCGTCTCGTGAGAGAGGTGCGCACTACGGCCCCGCCGTAAAATACGTGCCTCACTGAGATAGGGGGCAGATGACTGATGGAGCCGAGCGTCAGCGCGAGAGCGTCGCACAGAGTGTCGCTGGCAAGAGTTGGCGTCACAAAGTTCGAGGGAACTTTCGGAGTTCGGTTCGATGAAGTGACTAGTCTTCTCGGCGAACTTCGTGACCTGATTACTGCCCGATGAGTCTTCGGGCAGCGGTGACGACGGAGGCACGGCGGCGTGCGTGTTCGGCGTCGCTCTCGGCTCCGGTGATCATGCGGGCGACCTGCGGTACCGCTGACCACCATCCGGCGAGTGAGAGCACGAGGAACATCAGGTGGTCGGCGTCGAGGTCGCTCGTTACTGTGCCCTTGGCCTGTCCGTCGGTCATGGCGGCGACTTTGTATCCGTAGTATTCGCGCCGCTCGGCCTCGTCGGGTACTTCGGTGTCGAAGACGAGCCCTTCCCAGCGCATGAGCCTGCCGAGTTCGGGGTGCTCGCGGTGGTAGTCGTAGACGCGCCCGGCGTAGTCGCCCACGTCCTCGGTTGCGAATGATTCGACGGGCACGTCGCGGGCTACCTTCGCCAGTTCCTCGCGCAGTACGGTGGCGAAAAGTCTGTCCTTGCCCCCGAAGTGCGTGTAGACGCGCTCCTTGTTCACCCCGGCGGCCTTGGCGATGCGCTCGATGGTCGTGCCGTGCGGCCCGTGCGCGGCGAACTCGGCCACCGCCGCGTCGAGGATGCGGCGCTTCCTGCCCTCAACATCCCAGCCCATCGTTCCCACCTCCCGTCTCGTGCGGCTCTACTCCCCGCGTGAAGGACGACGTTGCGGATGAGTCGGCTACAGAGCCATGTACCGACCAGACAGAAAACGACGACGAGTCACCCCTGCCGCCACAAGATAGCTAGGCCTCGTCATCACCGACGATTCCAACACCTCGACCCCCGTAGCCATCAACGCCTCCCGTTGCCCATCTCGGTGGACGCAGTCGTGAAAACCGAGACACAACAAGGAAGGGACCTCGCGCTGCGAGGCCCCTTCCTTCATTCCTATGTCCGTGGGGGGAGGCTTACGCCCGCAAGTCCCACGGCTAGTACGTCAAGTGTACGTTCTCAGAGTGCCGCCCGCCAAGCCCACTGATGCCGCAGCCATCCAAGCTGTATTGAGTGCCCCTCGAGCTAGTACCTACATCACGGCGGCCGGCGGGGACGCCGCCGGAGCCATGGCGCTGTACGGCTGGAACGCGCGCATCGCCGCCGCACTGATGCTGCCCTCCCACTTCGCCGAGATCTCCACACGCAATGCGGTCGACGAGGCACTTACCGCCGTATACGGGCCCAGATGGCCGTGGAACCAGACTTTCGAGCAGAGTCTTCCTTCACCCAAGGGGCCTATCTACAACCCACAGCGTGACCTAACCCAGACTCGAAGTCGTGAACAGACCGCAGGCAAAGTGGTCGCAGAGTTGAAGTTCTCGTTCTGGCAGGCCATGTTCACCGCTCGCCACGACGTGCGTATCTGGGACCACCAAATTCTGTCCCTATTTCCCAATGCCACCCAGGCCACCGCCAAAGCGCTTCGCGGACAGATCCGCGGCGACCTGGAGGCCATCCGGAAGTTGCGGAACCGCATGGCACACCACGAACCGATATTCACCCGCGATCTCGCTGACGACCTAGCGAGGATGCTTAATCTCGTGGAGCTGCGTTCTACGGCAACCGCGCAATGGGTCCGGCAGATGGAAGAAGTCAGCACCATCCTCGCCGAACGCCCGTGAACAGACACCCTCGTGGCACGACGCCTAGGTCCGTGGAACCGCGGCCGACTACGAATGCGCGCCGGCAGCGCACGCTACGCACCAAAACCCATTCGGGCGACTGCGTCGGCGGCGAGGGTGTTGAGAGAGTCGTTCATTCGGGCGACTGCGTCAGCACCGATGTTGCTGAAGGGGTGACCCGCCCGGGCGACTGCGTCGGCGGCGAGGGTGTTGAGAGAGTCGTTCATTCGGGCGACTGCGTCAGCACCGATGTTGCTGAAGGGGTGACCCGCCCGGGCGACTGCGTCGGCGGCGAGGGTGTTGAGAGAGTCGTTCATCCGGGCGACTGCGTCAGCACCGATGTTGCTGAAGGGGTGACCCGCCCAGGCGACTGCGTCAGCTCGTTCCCATGCCCGATGCTGTGGATCATCTTCTTGTGCCCGGATGGATTCAACCGTCACGTCAGATACTTGGTTGTCGGCAGTGAGCTCAATACGTCCAGCCAGAGTGAGTCTCTTCCTCACCAGCTCGACATCTCCAGATCGCCTGGAGACCTCAATGCCGGCATCTACTTCGCAAGTAAACCGCGCTGTCCAGGCTCCGCCTGCCCGGTACGCGGCCTCGGAGAGCGTCACACTATCGCTTGAGCGGACCGACGAGGCAATCCTCGCGGTCATCGTGTCTAGGGGGAGAGCGGCAGATCGCGGGTCGAGGGCCGTGGACAAGAGAACTTGTAACAAGACGGAATCAAGTTCGTGCCTATCGACCGTTCCCCACAATGAGTCACGGTCCGCGTCCTCGAGTGGCGAGAACTTAGCCAGAAGGTGTTGCTCCAAACGACGCAGGCTACGTGCATAGAACACTCGACCTGACAGGCCCAAGTTGCCTAGCTCAGGCACCAACTCAGAGTGCCAGTCCAACGGATAGTCCGCGGTGTCACGGGTGTCCTTGCTAGTCGGCTTCGCGCCGAAGTCCTTGAAGTTGTCGCTGACGAACCACACATCGCACTCGGGATGCCTCTGCGCGACATCAAGCACGCAGAACCAGATCAAGGTGTCCCGGTAGCCATCCTTGGATTTCGCGCTTTCTCCCTCACCAGCGACGCCGTAGGGTGCCCGACGCTCAGACGCTCTGCTTGCAATGTCCAGGTGGTCGATCGTGGCGGGCAAAGGCTCGATCTCAAACCCCAGGTCGTCAAGCCGGTCCCTGAGCGAGGTCTCGTAGGTGGCGGCGCGATCGTCGGCCGCGGCGAGGATCGACTGAAGAGCCTCACCCATACCGAGCTCGTGAACCCATGAGGAGAGCTGCTCCAGACGGCTCTTATCTGGCTTCCAGTCCCGGCGAACAACGTTCACGGTCTCCATCAGAACAACATCAGGGACTAAGAAGTGGAGATGCCACTCGTCTGAGCGGTTGGAGAGATCCGTCCACTCGGATGAATCCAGAAAGGGGCGCCGCACCAAGATGTTGGTGTCCAGGACAATGATCGTCTTGCTCACAGCGCGATCCTCTCATCCTGGATCCAGTGGTGATGTCGTACGTGCTTGCCATGCTGGGTCCCGTGACGACTTTCGACCTGCTTGAAGAGGCTAGGGATCTGTGGAGACTGGTCCCGCAGCCGATCCGCTTTGCGATTGTGTGTGGTGCGGTCTTGGTTGCGGCGATAGTGACGGACATGTCAGTGCTGGAGGTGCCAGTGGTGGCGACCTTCTGGGTCGCGCAGCAGGCGATAGAGAAGATGGTGCAGATACTGAACTACGTGCTTTCTGTTGACATTCCTGTTCCACAGATCCTCTGAGGGGAGACCGGCCATGTGGGATTCACAGACTGCTCTCCAGGCGGTCGCCGTTGTGGCTGTGGCCGCGGTGTTGGTGCCTCCGTTGGCCCGCAGGGTCGGGGGCTTCTGCGAGGTGATCGGGTTCTGTGGGGTGTTGCAGTCGAGCAGTTGGGCGCCCACGGTGATGGCACTCGGGTTGTTGGCGTGGTTCGTTGGGCACTGGTACTTCGCGGTGCGCAACGACGTGCACTACCGGTCGCGGCTTGCCCTGGTGGTGATCGACAAGACGCCGCTTCGCTGGACGATTCCGAGGTACTGGCAGCTGCGCCGGGAGCGGCGGCTCGCCACCGCCCGCTGACACTTCTCGTGTCGGGTTGGCGCAGGAAAGGCCCCGCCGTGTGGCGGGGCCTTTGTTGTGGGTGAGTGTACGTCAGGGCTAGAACAGCGGGGGCGTGTCGAGTGGTGCGGTGTTGCCGCTGACGCGGGCGTAGGCGCCCGCGTACCATCCGCCGGCGACGGCGTCGCGGACGGCCACAGATCGGGCGTGGCGATCTCGTCGTTCGGCGGGGTTGCGGATGATCCCGGTGCGCCCGCAAGCGACGGCGTAGAGCAGGTTCGCTGATTGGGTGGAGGCGATGAGGTGCCCCGGGTCGACGCGCACGCACAGCGGTTCGTTGCAGCGGTGTTCGCCGATCACGCCCTCGCGGAGCTGGCCCGCGATCAGTAGCGCGAACCGGTGGGCGTACTCGGTGCGGCTGACGCCGGCTGAGCGCCAACTGATCCTGCCGTACCCATCGGATACCGCTCCGGTCCAGATCCAGCATCCGTTGCCGGGCGCTTTGACCACGCGGGAGGCAAATGCCGCGATTGCGGCATCAGTGGGGGCTAGGTCCGGATCGTAGGGCCTGGATCGGAGAGGGAACGGCTGGGCCCGTGGTGCGTAGTCCATCCCGGGCAGCGGGATGTCGTCGAACCACGGGCCGCCTGGGGGATCAGTACTGCTCGGCACCGCGGTCGTCCGAGGGGTGCTCGCCGTTGTTCTGGCCGGCCGCGTCGTCGTTGGACGGGGTGGCCTGCTCGGCGCTGGTGCCACTGTCCTTGGCGCTGCGGATCGCCGCCCCCACCTCGCGGGCGGACAGGCCGGTCATCTCGGCCAGGTCGGCCTGGGCGACGCCGAGGTCCCGGAGTTCGATGAGTGCGCTGCCCAGAGCCGCTTCTGCTTCCTCGCGTGCGTCGATCGCCGAGAACACGGCCACGAGCTTGGACTCACGCTTACGCGCCCGCTCCAGCTCGAGGGACATCGCCTGACGGGCGCGAGCCCGTGCGGTCTGAGAACGTGAGTCAGACTTCGTCGTGGCCATGACCGAAGCCTATGGGCCCACCCGGTCCCCCGCAATCCTCACCCGCTCCCCCACGACCGCCTCCGTGCCGCACCCCGTCACTTCACGTCGTCGTCGCTTCGCTCCCGACTTCCGCAAACCCACGGTCTCGCTTCCGCTCCCCCTGAACTGCCATACACAGTAGGCACTACTAGTGACGTCCGGAAAATGCCTGCTCAGCGCGCCGCCGACGCGTCGTGCGTAGACGCCGCCCCGCGGCGGCTCTACGCTGGGGCTCATGATGAGCCTCCGAGCGGTACACGCGGGTACTGGATACCAGTACCTGCTGCGCTCGGTCGCCACCCACGACGCTGACCCCGAGGGCAAATCGCTGTCGGACTACTACGCGGCCAAAGGAACACCGCCCGGGCGGTGGATCGGCAGCGGATTGACCGGCCTGCTCTCTGAGACAGCAACTGCCGGCGCAGTCGTGGGAGAGCTCCAAATGGCCGCCCTGTACGGCGAAGGGCTACACCCGGACACCGATCAGATGATGGCCGAAGGGAAGAGCCTGGGCGCCTGCAAGCTGGGCCGGGCCTACCCCCTGTACTCCGGAGATGTCCCCGTGCTCGCGGCGATCTCCGCCGCTGAGAAGGCGTTCCTCGCCGCCGAGGGGCGCCGCCCCACTCCCGACGAGAGAAACCAACTCGCCGAGAGCGTCGCCCGCCCGTTCTATCGCGATGAGTTCGGCTACGAACACGCCTCCGGCAAGGACGTCATCGCCTGGGTAAACCGCGAACGGGACAAGGTCCGCCAGGCCGTCGCCGGGTTCGATTTCACCTTCTCACCGGTCAAAAGTGTCAGCGTTCTGTGGGCGCTGTCCGACGAGCGCACGGCCTCGAAAGTGGCGGCGCTACACCATGAGGCCGTGGCCGAGGCCCTGCGATGGGCCGAGGACAATGCGATCTACACCCGCGTGGGTGCCGGCGGCATCGAGCAGGTGAAAACCAGGGGCATCGTCGCCGCTGAGTTCACGCATTTTGACACCCGTGGCGGGGACCCGGACCTGCACTCGCACGTGTTGATCGCCAACAAGGTGCAAGGCCCCGACGGCCGGTGGCGCACGCTGGATTCGCGGACGATCCACCAGATGCACCAGGCGATCTCGGCTCGCTACGACGCTGTCCTGAACGACCTGCTCTCCCGCCGGATGGGTCTGGAGTTCCAGGCGCACTACCCGCACCCGGACAAGGCACCGATCTGGGAGATCAAGGGCATCGACCGCCGTCTCATCGACGTGTTCTCCACGCGTCGAGCACTAGCGCGCCCGGTCTACGAGCAGCTCGTTGCCCAGTACGTAGAGAGATGCGGACGCCAGCCCACCCAGCGAGCGGCGTACGCCCTGTGGCAGAAGGCGATCCTCGATACCCGCGACGCCAAAAAGCCCGCCCAATCCCTCGATGAGCACCGTGCCACCTGGCGCCAGGTGGCTGAGCAGGCCATCGGCGCCGACGCCGTCTCGTCCGTTGTCCGCGACGTCACCGAGCAGGCCACCGTCGATGCGCAGCGCAAGGTTTTTGACACCGACAGCCACGCCCGACAGGTCGCTGAGCAGGCCGTGAGGTCGGTGTCGTCACGCCGCGCTCAGTTCCGCCGGTCGCACGTCGACACCGCCGTATCCACAGCTCTAAAGGGCTACCGGTTCGCCTCCTCAGGCGCCCTCGACCAGGCCCACGCCAAGGTCATGGACATCGCGCTTCGCGAGCTCATGGTGGAGCTGACGCCGCCTGAGCCACTGATCCTGCCCGAGCCCCTGACCGGTCACACTGGCGCAGGAATCGACCGGCACGCCAACGCGGAGAAGTACACCACCCAAGCCGTGCTCGACGCCGAGACCCGCGTCCTCGATGCAGCCCGCACCCCGGTGACAGTGATCGCATCCCGCGCCACGCTCGAGAAGGCACTTGCCGCCCACGCCAGGACCACAGGCTGGCCGCTCAACACCGGCCAGAAGGAACTGGCCCACCACCTCGTCGGCGCTGGAACCCTGCTCGCCGCCGGCGTCGGACCGGCCGGCACCGGCAAGACCACCGCCATGAAAGTGGTCGTGCAGGCGTGGGAGAACACGGGCCGCCACGTCATCGGTCTAGCGCCCTCCGCGGCAGCGGCCAGCGTGCTGGCCGGCGACATCGGCACCGACTGCCACACCATCGACTCGGTGACCTTCACCTGGCTCGGCCGCAACCCATGCGCCCCGGGCCGTAGCCTCGAGGCGCTGCCGGTGACCATCCGCCCCGGCGACATGCTGCTAGTCGACGAAGCGGGCATGGCCAGCACCGAAAACCTCGCCGCGCTGACCGAAATCGCCGCCGAATCCGGCGCCGTCCTGCGCCTGATCGGAGACCCCAAACAGCTCGCCGCCGTCGAGACCGGCGGCCTGTTCGCCGACCTGACCCGCACCCCGGGAACAGTCGAACTGAGCGAAGTCATGCGCATGGGAGCAGACACCGAACAGGCCGAGGCAACGCTCGCCCTCCGCGAAGGCAACACCGACGCCCTGGGCCTCTACGCGCACCGCGGCTGGATCCGTGGCGGACACCGCGAGCAGATGCTCACCGACGCCGTTCAAGCCTTCCTCGACGACACCAAGGCCGGCCGCAAGAGCCTGGTCATCGCCTCGAACAACAGCGACGTCGACTCGCTCAACGAGGTCATCCGCGCCGACCGGATCGCCCACGGACACGTCGACGACACTCGCACCACGCGCCTTTCCCGAGGCGACACCGTCGGCGTCGGCGACACGATCATCGCCCGTGAGAACGCCAAGCTCTACACCTCCGACAGCAAGTACCTCGGCCGGGTGATCAACGGCCAACTATTCACCCTCACCGGCATCGCCGACGACGGCTCACTAAGCGTGCGTGACTGGGGCACCGGCAACGAGATGGTCGTGCCGGCCAGCTACGCGAGCAAGAGCATGCACCTGGGCTACGCGACGACTATCCACCGTGCCCAGGGCGCCACCGTCGATGTCACCCACGCAGTCGTCGACACCTCGGTGGACCGTGCCGGCCTGTACGTCGCGATGACCCGCGGCAAGAAGGAGAACCGCGCCTACGCCGTGTGCGAACCCACGGTCGACCTGTCTGCCGAGGACGCCCACATGCACTCAGCCGGCGACCACGACGCCCCCACCGCCGCCGAGGTACTGGCCGCCATTCTCAGGCGCGACACCCACCAAGCCTCCGCGACCGCAACACTGCGCGAGGAGATGACAGGCGCCACCGACCCGGCGCGCATTGAAGCGCTGTACCGCCACGGCGTCGACCTCGCTGCCCAAGCCTTCACCAGCTCCACGCTGCCCACGTACATCGACGCCCTGCCGCGCCTCTACGGCCGACACCTCGAGCCCGGAGGCGACCAATACGACGTCCTCGCCCGAGCCTGGACCGACGCCGCCACCACCGGCCACGACCCCCGCGAGCTGTGGGCCGAGGCCACCGCGAACCTGGAGACCGCCGACAATCCAGGGGCCGTCATCGCGCACCGGATACGTCACGCGACAAACCAGGAGCGGGACCGGGATGCCCTGCCCACCCCTCCCCCAATCGCGCCGGCCACCGACACCGAACTGGCAGCGTGGCTAGCGACCACATACGGCTCGCTCACCACCGCGCCGGCGCCCGCAGCGTCTGACGACTTCGCTGAGTCCTATCTGGCCCACCGTGCCGCAGAACAAGAACGCGGCCCGGAGACCCACACCACGACGAGCTGGCCATGGGGGCCGTCTACCGACTCCTCCCCCGACCTGTGGTGACTCGCCCCTGCTCGTTCGGCGCCAGTGGTCAGGCGGCGGTGCGGGCCCATTGGTGGGGTGCGAGCAGCATGTCGGGGGCGGGTAGTGCCGCGCGGGCTGCGGCGACCAGTTCCCACCAGCTTTCGGGGTCGGTCTCGCGATGGCGATCTTGGGCAGCCATCGCCGCGCCCCAGGTGGTGGCTGATACTGGCGGGCCGGTGGCGGTGGCGCCGTAGGCCAGCGCGATGTCAGTCGGATGGACCTGTTCAGCCTCAGCAGGGTTGGGGAACTCGCCCCACTCGGCCAACGCGTCGGAGCGCTCCGGCTGATGTCGGGTGGTGAACCACCACACAAACACCGCCGAATGCAGCCGGTACAGGCGCACCCGATCAGCGTGCGCACCATCAACACCAGCAGCAACAGCCGCTCGCGCTAACCGCGAACGACCGCGGTATACCCGGCCGTCAGCGGTGCACAGACCCAGAGAGCGCAGCGCGCGCAGTTTACTGCGCACAGTCGCCGGGCAGATACCCAGTGTGGTCGCCAGCTCACGCACCGATAAGCGGCCAGAGGCCAGCTGTGTCCACACGCGCATACCCAGCACCCCGAGTGGGCGGGCGTGCCAAATGTCCTCCCGAGCACACGCGAGCTCGTCCCGGAGCTGGCGATCCATTTCTGGGGAAAATACTGCGCCACTTCTCTGTTCCCCGCCCCCAGGCTCTACGATCCGCCACACTGCGGCCCAGGGGCCCGCTGCTTGCTGCACGCGGGCGACCCACCCCTGCTGCACCAGGGTCTTGAGGCGGTCGGCGACGGTGTCCCTGGTCAGGCCTGCCGCGAGGGCCCAGTCGCGTTCGGACAGGTGCACGGTGTCGGTGGCGGCTGCGAGCGTGCGGGCTGCCAGTGCCAGGAGCACGAGGCGGTCCTGGGTTCCGGTCTTGCCGGCCCACCTGGCGGGTTGGGCGTTCATGCGGGTGAGCAGGTCGGCGACAGCCGCTTCGGCGGCGTGGCGGGCAGGTGAGGGGCCCGAAGTGTCGCGGTTGGTGTAGCTGGCCGCGGTGACCGCTTTGGCCCACTGGCGGGCCAACTCGGCTGCTGCGTCGAATCGAGGGGTGCGTTCCGCCGCACTGGTGCGGCGGGTGCGGACAAATTCCAGGCCGGGCCAGCGGTCGTTGAAAGCGGCCTCGTGCACGTCGCGGTACTGCATCCGGGCGTGGGCGCAGGTCAACAGGATCGACCACCCCACCGCGGAGGCATCGGTGCGGTCGGTGATCGGGGCGCGGGCAAGGGCACGGATCTGAGGGTTCAGGGGGCGTCTGGGTCCGGAGAGGTACGGATGGCCTTGCGCATCGACGTGCACAGGAACCGGGGCGATCCCAGCACCGGCGGTGGAGGTGCCCTTGGTCTGAGGGGGTTGTGTCAGCTGCGTGAGCAGCGTGCGCAACGCTCGCAGGGACACCGGGCGGATATACGGATCTGTCAGGGGCACTGCTGTGCCGCCGGCGCGGTGGGGCGAGCCCGGGGCGCGGACACAACCCGTGCGCGAATTGGACAGCGGGCCCCGATCCAGCGAGGGCCACATGGCGCAGAAAGCGTCGATGAGCGGTGCCAGGCGGTGCGGGGAGATGGCGGTGCTCAGCCGGATCCATACGTGGTATCCCCCACCAGGTCCTGACGAGCACACCAGATGCTCGATGCCCGCGCCAGTCAAGGCAGCTGTGCACGCTGCAAGGTCTGTGTCCGCGGTTGAGCCAGCATGGTGGGCGTCAAAATCCAGGGCGAGGAGCCGAAACTTGCCCGATTCATCGGTCAAGTGCAGCGCGAAAGGCGTCCCCTCCCCCGGCGCGCCGTCGGTGAGACGCCTGGCGGCGGCGAAGGTGTGCGCCTTGTGCGTGTCGACGCGCACATACGGGCGCGGACTCCACGCGCACACCACAGAGTCCCACCACCAGGTGGGATCGGGGGGTATGATGATCCCTCCCGGGATTTCCGGAGGGCTCCTCTCAAGGGAGGATGAAACCTATGGCAGCAGGATCGAAGCGGTACTCGGCTGAGTTGAAGCGAGACGCCGTGGACATGGTGGCCCAGTTGGTGGCCCACGGGTCGGCGGAGTGGCCGGCGATGCGCAAGACCGCAGATCTGTTGGGGGTGACCTCGGCGGAGACTGTCCGTCAGTGGGTTCGTAAGGCCCCGGCCGCTGATGCGGAAGGCGCCTCGAGGGCCGACAACGAGGAGATCCGCAGGCTCAAACAGGAGGTCGCCGAACTCAAACGGGCCAACGGCATCCTGAAAGCGGCGTCGGTTTTCTTCGCGGCCGAAATCGACCGGCCACACCGGTAATTGTGGACTTCATCCGCACCCACCAGGGACATCGGGTGGGTGCGGATGGTCTTATCTGGGGTGTCGATTCGATGTGCGCCGTGCTCTCTGAGCACGGCTGGCGCATCGCCCCGTCCACATACTACGACCACATCAACCGCGGGCCGAGCGCCCGTATGCTCGCTGACGCGCAGGTCATCGATGCGATCTTCATGCTCCGCAAGAACAAACCCCTGACCCGCGTTCTGGGCTCACGAAAGACATGGATAATGCTGCGCAGCAACGGATTAGATGTCGCCCGTTGCACGGTTGAACGGGTCATGCGGGAGATGGGATGGCACGGCGCGATCAAGAAGAAACGGGTGCGCACGACCATCCCTGACGCGGCGGCCAAGCGGCCGACGGATCTGGTCGACCGGCAGTTTTATGCCGCGGCACCCAACCGCCTGTGGGTGGCCGATTTCACCTACTGCCGCACCGAATCCGGTTGGGCGTACACAGCCTTCGTGACTGACGTGTTCGCCCGCAAGATCGTCGGCTGGAAGGTGGCCACGGAGATGACGGTGAACTTGGTGACCGATGCGATCAACAATGCGATCGACAACAGAAAACGTTGCGGGGTAGTCGATTTGAGCAAACTCGTCCATCATAGCGACGCCGGATCGCAGTATACTGCCATCGTGTTCGGGCAGCGATTGGCCGAGGAAGGGATCGCGGCCTCTATCGGCACCGTCGGGGACAGTTTCGACAATGCCCTGGCCGAATCGGTGAACTCGGACTACAAGAACGAACTGGTCGACAACCAGCCCCTGTTCCATGGAGCCACTGAGTTGTCGCTGGGCACCGCCGAATGGGTGGCGTTCTACAACCGAGAACGACCACACAGCTACTGCCACGACCTCACCCCCGACCGGGCAGAGCAACTCCACTACGATCGCATGCGCACCCTCAATCCGGAGGAAGCGCTCACACCATGAGCTCTCCGGAAACGCCGGGAGGGATCATGAGGTTGTCACTGTCAGAGCTAGACACGCCGATCGGATCGACTGGACCATCCGATGGGTATGACTTACCCTGAGAGGTGCCTGGAAGCACAGCTCTCCTAATTGGTGAGCAACACCGAGTTTGAGCGGTAACTCGAACTCTTGACTTTCGATCCCGGTCCACCTGCCAGTGGGCCGGGATCAGTCATTTCAGGGTTGCGGGGTGTTCAACTGTTGGCCGGGCGCGGGCCGGCCACCGCTTCACGCTGAAATTGCCTCCTCATCTGCAGGTGGAACTACGGCCTCGGGCAGGCCAAGATTGATGGCGGCGAGGTCAGCCAAGTATTGAGACATCGAGACGCCTCTAGACCTGGCTTCCACCCGAAGTGCCTCGTACACCTCAGGGGCCATACGGACGGGCACGCGCATGCGCTCGCCGAATGACGGTCGCCCGGGGCCCCGCTGCTTCGTCGCCATGGGAGGAAAACGGCACTGTCACGTTAATCGAAAAGTATAGCGGCACAGCTCGTTTGGGACGAACTGCTACGGAACATCTTCGGGCCGTTCACTTCAGGCGGCGTCGGTCACGGTGACTTCCTCCCAGACCGCGAATCGGTCGGCCATCTCGGTGCGCCACTCGGTCGCGGTTAGTCGATGCCGGCGGGGCCGGAAGTGAGGTGAGATGCTGCTGAACGCTGACAGGAATCGTTGCGCGTGCCCAGGTGAGGTGAAGCGTTTCATCGCACGTTCGCGTTGTCGGGTCGGTTGGTGCGAGTTCTCGGCGCGATTATTCAAGTACTTCGACTGGCGATGCTCGACCGATCCCAGCAGTTCGCGGTGGGCGACCTGGTAGCTGCCGAGTTTGTCGGTGACGATCACCCGCGGCACATACTCCAGACTTTTGAGCAGCTTGCGGAAGAACCGTTTGGCCGCCAACGCGTTTCGGCGGGACTGGACCAGCACGTCGAGCACGTTTCCATCCTGGTCGACCGCCCGCCATAAGTAATGCAGTGTGCCGTTGATTTTAATGAAGACCTCGTCGAGGTACCACTTGTCACCGGGCCGGGCCCGCCGTCGGCGCAGCGCGTTGGCGTAGGACTGCCCGAACTTGGCGCACCACCGGCGGATCGTCTCGTAACTCACCACGACACCGCGTTCGAGCATCATCTCCTCGACTTCACGGAAGCTGAGCGGAAACCGGAAGTACAACCACACGCAGTGGTTGATGATCTCGGCCGGGTATCTGTGGCCTTTGTACGACAGTAGTGCGGTGCTCACCCCACCGATTCTCCCAGTTCGCCGACTTCAACAACGTGACAGTGCCCTTGGGCGGGCGTGGGGCGTTCAGGTCGTTCCATGCGGCTTTGAGCACCGACCGCAGTGGGCGATCGGCGTTGACGTATTTCGTGACCTTCGAGGTGAGCACGACACCGAGCGCGAGGATGATCACGATCGACTGGAAGTTGATCGGGACGTGCACGATCGCGCGGGCGATGATGAAGATCGCCACGGGGATGACGAAGCCGATTCCGACCGCTCCGTAGCGCACTCGGAACGGCAGTGTGAAGCCGGTCGGGCCGAGATAGTGCCGGTCCACGCGGTGCAGCATGTCGTCGTTGTCGATCACGGTCGTGCCCTTCAGTCGTCGGCCGGTGGTTGCAGGTAGCGGTCAGACCTGGATGCCGACCAGACCGAGGAGCCAGTTGCCGATCCCGGTCGCCGCGTTGGGGTTCGTCGCGACGCCCAGATACGCCATGCCTGCCAGCGACAGGCCGCCGACGGTGACGACCTTCGACAGGTTGCCGCGCAGGCCACCCATCAGCACCACGCACGCGATGAGAATGAGGATCGTGAAGACGATGTTGTCTTCGATCCATGCGCGCACCCCCGTGGTGCTGACCTCGGTGGTCTGGGCGAGTGCGTCGCCGGTGGGGATCGTTGTGATCGCCAGTTCGGCCAAGCTTGACGCGAGAGACATGAGCGCTCCATTGATGGTTCGGTCGATACACCCGAGTTGGGATGGGCGAGACCGTAAAACGGCGAGACGTTTTTCCCCAACAGGGTGACCGCACCTATCGCGTGTGTCCGCAGAGGTCGACAAGCAGATCGAACGAGACGGACACGCACCGCCGAGCGCCCCCGAAATGCGGTGCAGACATGACGCATCCGACGGTGGGCCGTAGCAGTGTCCACGAGCTCGCTCTCAGCGTCCACGCAACGATGCGCTCGTCGATGCCTATGGGGCGGTAGCAGTTATAGCTCTCATATGGGTACCCAGTACGCCTATCCCAGCGCCACTCTCGCGCGATGCGGCAGTGGTGGTCGCCCGGCGGTGATCGAGCACGGGAGAAGGGCGGCGCGGGTCAGACGTACGCGCACGGGGGGAAGAGCGCTCGTGTGAGCGCATGAAATCAGCGGTGGATTGGGGGATCGATTCGAGCGGTGGATTCGACCGCTCGAAAAAGCGCTCGTAGCGCCTACCCCTCCGGGGTCACTCCCCCCCGGCGTTCCTTGGGGGGGAGTGTAACTCAGAATTCCGCCGAGCGCCAACGCTATTCGCGACCGCCCATGTCGAACGCTATTTCAAGCGCTCGATGCACTGGTCGTACACACGCGCAGCGGCGGTGACGTCCAACGCTGTCGTGACCGCTCATCGGAGCGATCGTGAAGGCGGGGCGACTCGCACGATCGAGCACTCTTTCGCGCGGCGCGCGACCACTCCAGCGAGCGCTCGAAGAGCGCGACGCACGTGCATCGACGACCGCCATGTCGAGCGCTCGGCAAAGCGATGCGCACACAGGTTTTCGACCGCTGATTCGAGCGCTCCAAACAGCGGCGCCCAGCCGAGTGGAAGAGCGCTCGATGCAGCGATCGAACGAACAGGGGACGTACGCGCCTTAAGCGTCTGCCGAACATGTTGGAGAGCACGTCAATCGGCGGCCGGCGTCCCGATGCGACATGCCATCGCTCGAAAGGGCGGAAGGTGTCCACCCTGTTGGTGAAAACAGCACCCCTCTGTAACTCTGCTCGCACCCACCGAACAGCAGCCACATCGTCAGCGACGTCGACACGAGCGAAAGGCACAGGCAGTGAGCGGAACTCCAGACCCACTCAAAGACTGGTTGGTCGCTGTGTGGCGCGACACGGTCGGAGACAGTGGCGATGCTCGCGGCCCCCGGATCGGTGACGATGGCCGCCCCACCGGAGTCTCGCGCTTCGTGCCGTTCTCACCGTTCACTGCGGTACCTGCCGCAACGGCCTTCGCCAGCTCCCATCTCATTGCCTCCGCAGCCGGCAACCAGGCTGCGATCGACGTGCTGACTCAGCTGCACGACTACCGGTGGCCGCTGGCGGTAGCGACCGCACCGCTGATCGGTCTCGACCTTGTCCGTCACCGTGCCCGCCGGTGGTCGCAGATGCTCGAATCGATGGTCCGGCAGAGCACCGGTCACCTGCCCACGAAGGTGACTGTTCCGCTGTCCGCTGGTCGGCGCACGATGCGCCGCGCGACGATCAAGCTGCCGCGTGGTGCGGTGATCCGACCCAAGCAGTTCGAGGAATTCTCCCAAGCGGTCGAGTCGGCATTCGGTGGCAACGACTCGTGGGCGATGACGGTGCGGCACGACGCGCACCGCGACCGACTCGTCCTCACCCGCACATCGATCGCCCCGGACACCCGCAGCGAACGGCAGAAGGCTCTTCAGGACGCGCTCGATGCGGCGTCGATCTTCTCCGACCCCAAGGTCACCGTTGAAACGATCGATGAGAACGGCATCGAGACCGGCTATCGGATCACCTTCGACAAGTCGATGAATACCGGCTCGCCCGGCTTCCAAATGAAAGTCGAGGAAGCGCTCGCCTCGTTGGCGGGGGAGCACGAGTCAGGCCGCAATTGGACCACTGATTGGTATCCGAGCAGAGGATTCCTCGTGATGCGTTTGGT
The DNA here is from genome assembly GCF_019317345.1 of Rhodococcus sp. LW-XY12. NCBI lineage: Bacteria > Bacillati > Actinomycetota > Actinomycetes > Mycobacteriales > Nocardiaceae > Rhodococcus > Rhodococcus sp. LW-XY12. Next base: position 28,277 of record NZ_CP079226.1, on the reverse strand, counting down.
CACTGCCATGCCCACGCGTGTGGACCACCCCCTCGAATTGGTCGACGAGAACCTGCGGCACCTGCCCTATGCGACCGGTGCCGCGGACCGGATCATGTTCTGGGATGTGTCCACCAGCTCGAACAAGCCGCACTGCCTGATCGTCGGCCCCACCGGCGGTGGCAAGACCTCCGTGATCCGCACGCTGCTCACCGAAGCGGCGCGGCGCGGGATCCCGTTCGTCGGGGTCGATCCGAAGATGATCGAACTCGACGGCCTCGAGGGCTACCCGGGGTGCGGGGCGATCATCTACGACGCGCTGCGCGCGGCGATGTTCGTGCGCGCCCTGCACACCGAAATGATGGCGCGCAACGCCTACATCCATCAGATGAAGATCGAAGGCTCGCAGCTGCCGCTGATGATCGCGGTGCTCGACGAGTTCTTCATCCTCTCCGGCAAGTGGCAGCGCCTGGCCAAGACCGGCGACGACGAAACCAAGACGCAGCTCAAGGAACTCGATCCGCTCGGCGCGTGGGCGGATCTGGCGGTGCTCGCGCGCTCGGCCGGCATCCGACTGTTGCTCGGGGTGCAGCGCCCGGATGCGTCCCTGTTCGGCGGCGCCTCGGGTAATGCGCGCGACAACTTCGGCACCCGCATTTCCCTCGGCAATCTCTCGCAGGACGGCGCGCTGATGATGTGGGGCGACTCCACCGTCGGGCGGGAGGTCGACACCTCGGTCAAAGGCCGCGGGATCGCCCTCGGCGACGACGGTAATCCGGTCGATGCGCAGATGTGGTGGACCCCGAACGTCGACAAGCACCCGAACAAGTGGAACCAGCTCTCGGAGAGCGAGAAGGCGATCATCGACGGGTTGGTGCCGGCGGAGGCGCCGCAGTTCACCTGTTACTCGTCGGAGTTGGCCGAATTCATCGAATCCGAGCGGGCGCTGGCGAAGCGGGCCCGCAGCCACGGCAGCGTGCCCGAGCCGGTCGTCATCGGGGCGGGTCGTTCCGACGATGCCGCGGTGTCGATGGTCAAGGCAGAGCCCGAGTCGGCCTCGGAACCGGAGGTGGAAGACGACGACTTCGCCGATGCCATTCCGGCGTCGAGTGTGCAGGCCGGTCAGACGGTGCTTCTCGACGACTCCGGCGGCGAGCTGGTGCCGGTCACCGTCGACGACGTCGAGGTGCGCCGCAACAAGAAGGGCGAGGTCAGCTCGACCGTTCTGATCGTGGGCACCGGCCGCGTCAAGACCCGCATCACCTTCGATGCGACCGGCGTCGTAGCCCTGCCCGATCCCGACTCCGTAGGAGCGCCCGTATGACCTTGTGACCGTGCCGCATCGCACCGATGGGCCGACCTTGATCAGTGGCTCTCGTGCCGAGAGTCCATCCGCTACCGCAACACCGGAAAAACACCCTCGAAAGGATCACCATGACCCGCCGTATCTCCCAGTCGATCACCCCCACCACCGAGGACGTCGTCGCGCTGCGCGGACCGTTCATCTCCAAGGGCGCCAACGATCCGGTCATCGCCGCGCTGCGTGAATACTTCAAGGCATCGGTGCCTGCGTGGCTGCCCAAGCTCGACGAGAAGCAGGAACTGACCCGCGAACGTCTCGCCGAGATCCGCGACGCTTCGACCAAACGCCGCGCGGTCATCGAGGCGTTGCCCGAGGGCAAGGCCCGCGAGCAGGCGTTGGCCGAGTTGGAGCAGACCGAGGCCGTCGTCGAGGACATGGACACCGCGCTGGCCGGCGCCGGTGCCTTCGGCGGGAACTGACGATGACGCCGACCGTAGAAATCGAGGCGACCTCTGCGACGACAGCGCGCGCACAGCTCGCCGGTGCCGACGTGCCGCCGATGGAACTGGCTGCGACCGAGTTCAAGAATCTGGCAGCTGTCGTGCACGAGTTCGTGCGCACCATCGCGGTGGAGCAACAGGCGGCGGTCGAAGTCGTCTATCGGACGGGCAAAGACACTCGTTTTCTCACGGTCGGCCCTGACGGTAAGCTCACCGAGAACGCCCCGAGCGTGCCCATCCCGGTCGTGGCGACCGATCCGGAACCGGCGGCCGCGGAGCCTGCCTCCCCGCCGCCGGCCGGACCGGTGACCGTGGCCGCCGAATCGATCCCGTACGAGGCGCCCGCTCAGCCTGTCGAGCCGCCCGTGCGGCCCGCGCACACGGCTGCACCCACCGCGGGGCTTGTCCGGCCCGTAGACGCGGCCACAGGCCCGATCGGGGTGGTGCCGGCACTGTCGGCACCGGGCGTGAATCCCGCGGCGAGCCTGCCCGCCCGGATCGGTATGCGGGGCCGTCTCAATGCGATGCTCGGCCTGGCCTTGGCCCCGAAGGCGGACTCGCTCGAGATGCGGCTGCGCGAGGCACAGGCAGCGATCGCGGGCCCGCTGCCGGAGGGCGCGGTGATCACCTTCGCCAACCTCAAAGGTGGCGTCGGCAAAACGCCGATGTCGATCGCCCTGGCCGAGACGATTGCCGAGTACCGCGGCCCCGCCACGGCCGCGTGCTTGGACCTCGGGGAAATCGGCGGCAGTTTCGCCGACCGGGTCGCGGTCCCCCCGGCAGCAGGACACGACGCGGTGAGCTTGCTCGCGGATCTCGGCCAGGCACCGCACCAGGTGCGCCCGTCCACCCTGGCGCGCTATCTGACCCGCCAGCCGAACGGCTCCTACGCCCTGGCAGGACCGGCTGGAGCCGAAGCGCCACTGAGCTTCGACGATGCCGCCACACTCGGGACGATCCTCGAACGGCACTACGACCTGCTGCTCGCGGACACCGGAAACTCGAGTCACTCGGGCAGCTGGCAGTGGGCGATCACCGCCGCGAACACCGTGGTGGTGCCCGTTCCGCTGCGCCGCGACGCCGCGGTGGCCGCGCAGCGCACCCTCACTGCGATCTCCGCGGTCCGCCCGAATGTGCTTGCGCGCACCGTCGTCGTCATCACTGACGGACCGGGGGATGCGCCGATGGTCGAGACCGAGGCCGTCGAGGCGTTCACCGCGCTCGGGGTGTCGGTGTGCCGGATGCCGTTCGAGCCGGTCTTCGCGTCCGGGGAACGGATCGTGCTGTCACAACTGCGCCGCGAGACCTGCGATGCGCTGACCGTGCTCGCGGCGACCGTCACCCGGATCGGCAGTGATGCCGCTGGCTGAGTCGTTGCCCCCGCTGCGCGGTGGGCCCGTTTTCTTCACCTACTTTCACCGAGAGGTACAGATGAGCATCGACACCACTATCGGAAACCGCGCCGCGCGCCGCGCACAGGGACGGCATCGTCGTCGGTCGGCGAGAAGCACTGCGACGGCGCTGGCGGTGGCCTCCGCTGCGTTCGGGATGTCCGCGATGGTGGCAGGCCCGGCGTCGGCCGAACCGATTCAGGGCGGGGTGACCGGCGGCACCACGCAGGAAGGTGTGACCAGCGGCGCGCAGACCGGCGGCACCACCGCGGCCGAGACGCCTGCGCCGAGCGCCGCGGAGCCGAAGGCCGACAGCAGTTTCTGGGTCGCGCCGCCGGCACAGTACAACCAGGGCACGCGTGCCTACGACCCGCAGACCGGTGGCGGGGTGACCGTCGTGGACTACTCGACCGACTATTTGACCGACTACTCCGGTGGGGGTGGATACGGCGGCGACAGCGGTTACGGCCACTCGGGTGAGGCGACGCCGGCTGTGGACTGGAGCCAGCTGCGTGCCCCGACCCCGGTGATCGACCCGACCGTGCCGATCGAGGCACCCAAGGACACGATGCGCATGGGCCGCGTGGTGTTCGACCAGCCCAACTGGGTCTCCGACATCGACGCCGAACGCACCAACAACACCACCGCAGTGATCGAAGCTCAGGTCACCGATGCGTGGCGCTCGGTCGGCCTCGATACCACCGAAGCCGAACGTGTCGCCTCGGCGCAGGTCGCCGGCGCTGCGCTCGGTGCCGGTGCCGGTGCGGCTGCCGGGTGCGCAGCGGTCGGTGTCCCGGCCAGCCTCGTGGTCAGCACGGTCGCCGGTATCGGCGGCGCGATGGCCGGAACGATGGTGCCGCTTCCGATCCCCGGCGTTGCTCCGGTCACCAGCGGTGTGGCCGCGACAGCGGTCGGTGCGGCCGGCGGTCTGGGTGTCGGGTGCGCGATCGGCGGCGGTATCGGCGCTGCTGTCGGTGGTGCTGCCGGCCTTGCTGCCGGCACGGCCTACGGCGCCGGTGAGAACGCCACGCCGATCGAGGCTGAGGTTCCCGACGTCGAGGCCGAGACCGTCGGCGAGCAGGTCGACGCCACGCTCGAACAGTGGTCACAGGACCCGGTCGGTCAGGTCGTCGTCGACGCTGTGCAGACCTTCACCACCGACACGGCCCCGGCGATCGACACGCAGGCCCGCGATTTCGTGCAGGCACAGCCGGGCGGTGAGCAGATCATCGAACAGGTCGACCAGACCCTCGAGACGTTCTTCAACGACGCCACCCCGGGCCTGGCCGGAAACCTGATCACCAACGCCATCGGCGACGGAATCACCCAGTTCGGTATCTGAGTCGAGATGAAAGTGGGCAGCGTCATGAGGAAGCCGAACATCAAGCGGCGGACCCCTCGCCATCCCGCGGTGGTCGACCTTCTCGGTGGTGCACCCACCTCATCTGCGGCGACGCCGTCGACCCCGACCGCTTCGGCGGCACCGGGACCGGCGGCGTCGCCGCGCGCGGGTGGCCGTCGGCGAGTCGGCCGCACTGCCGCTGTCGTTGTGGTGGCCGCGGCCGTCGTGGCAGGCGCGATCGCCGTCGCCGGACAGTTCACCGCAGGTCACAGCGCCGCCGAATCAGCCGCGTCGACAGAGGCTTCGGACCCGGCATTCGCCCCGGTCGACGACAACGGTCTGCCGGTGCTCAATCTGCCAGAGGACACCGAGCCGGCCGCTGCCCCCGCCGATCCGGAGGTCAGCGATGAATGCCGCGCCGATCGCGGTGATCAGCGCAGTGGGCAGGGCGTGATCGCCGCGTTCAACTACGCGTACTACAACCGCCGCGATGGGGTCGCCGCCCGCGCCCTGGCCACCCCGACCTCGACGGTCACGCCCGCCCCGGAGTTGCAGACCTTCATCGACAAGCTCCCGCAGGGCACCAACTACTGCCTGCGCACCGTCGAGCTGTCGGCCGGGGTGTTCCTCGTCGACCTGTCGGTCATGCGACCCGGTGAGCCGGTCGAGCGCGGCACTCAGACCGTGACCACCGCAAAGATCGACGGCCTCTGGTACGTCGACGTGTTCAAGTGACCGGGCCCCGCGCCGCCGTCCCTGCTGTTCCGAAAGGACCACCCGGAGATGTTTGTGACCGACCAGCTGCGCCGCGCGGCGCTCGCGGGGGCGGCCCTCGCGAGCGGACTTGCCGTGTTGACCGGATGTGGCGACCAGCCGCGCGCCGCTGCGGCAGTGTCCACGTCGTTCAGTGGCCAGGTTGTCACCGGTACCAGCACCGATCTGGGAAGCATCGTCTTCGGCTGGGGAGATACGCACTCGGACACCGAGATCACTACACCTCGACCGGACGAGGTCACCGCCCGGTGCACCGGCCACGGCCACGACTTGGCCGTCGAGATCACTGCTGCGCACGGGTGGACGATTCGCGCTGCGTACGGCTCACCGGTGCTGACGGTGGCCAACACCGACCAGCAGCTGCCGGCCGCCGAGATCGACACCACCACCGCGTTGATCGCTGCGCCCGAGCCGGTGGACTGGTCCGAACCCGACCAGCTCGATATCGCCGTGGCCGCCGACCGCCCGGACGAGTGGAGCAGCGAGCACAGCGGTCGGGTGTATGTCTCGGTGCACGTGGACTGCCGCTGACCGGTGTCACATCACGTCCTTGGTGGACGTTGCTGGCGCACGTACACGACTGAGGTTCGTACTACGTGAACAGCGTTTATAAGTTTTCCTATATGCAGGTATGCTGGTGGGTGCGATCTCAGACAAGTGCGACGCCAGCAGGAGGTGCGCCATGACGACGATGATGAAGCCCGATGAGCAACTCATCGCGGATCTGGGCCGGGAGAAAGCCCGGGAAACCGCTGCGCATATCGCGTATCTGCGGCATCTGCGTCAGCTCCACGAGCGTGGTTTCATCCAGGTGCGCTTGGCCAAGATCGTCGGCGTGAGTCAGCCGACGATCAGTGACATGCTGCGCCGCGCTCGTGTCGATGCTCCTGATGTGCGGCCCGGTACGCACGGGGGGACCGCCTACGAGATCGCCGCCCGCTATGCCGCTGGTGAGATCTCGCGCACTGCCATGTTGCGTGAGCTGACCGGATGGAAGTACGAACGCCCTGCCGAGCCCAATCCCTTCGAGTGGGCCGAGGACGGAAACCCTGCCACAGAAGGAAGTTTCACCGTGCAGGTCGGGCGTGCTCTGCGTGACGGGTTCCTCACAGACGAGGACTACGATGCCCTGCTCGAGGCGCTGGCAGACCGCTGACCTGTGCTCACACCCGCCGACATCGACGCCCGCCGTAGTTTCCTCACCTCCCTCTCCGCAGGGGAGGGACCGCTCCAGCCTGATGCGCCCCATGCCACGGTCAACAATCGCCGCTGGTTCCGGCGGATCGACGGCGCCCCGGTGCCCACCAGCGCGCGCCGACGACTGCACGAGCAGATCCTCGAGCGGTGGCGCGCCGCGAACCCGCATGTTGCCCGCGAACGCTCGGCCATCGTGATGGCCGGCCCACCCGGTGCGGGCAAGTCCTCGTCCCACGATCAGCTGTTTCGGGGCCGTGATCGGCGTCGATGGCGCGAACTCGACGCCGATGTGTTCAAGCGCTACCTGCTCGAAGCGGCTCTCGCCGACGGCACCCTCGAGGAAATGTTGCCGCCGGAATTGCGCGCAGCACAGGGAGAGGACAGTCGGTTCTATCCTTTCGAGTTGTCGGCGCTGGTCCATCGTGAATCGACCGATGTTCTGTTCGCTGCTGCCGAACGCGATGCTATCGCGGACGGGGAGAACCTGATCATCGATGGCACTCTCGCGTGGAAAGCCCACGCCGAGCGGCTCCTGCGTCACTTGCAGCAGGCCGGTTACACGATCCACGTCGTCGATGTCGAAGCGCCGCAGCACGTGGCCGCCGAGCGGATCGTGACCCGCTGGCGTCAGGGGCTGCTGCGGGCGTTGAGCGAGCCTGCCGATCCCGTCGCACGTCTCGGTGGCCGTTGGGTGCCGGCCACCGCGGTCGACGCGCTGTTCACCGAGTTTCGCCAGCCCGATCATTTGCCGCTGCGCGGCCGGTCGGTCACGCAGGTCAATGCGCTCGAGGTGAGTGAGGCGAACACCGCGGTCGGGTGCTACGACCTGTATCGCACCGACGATGCGAGCCGCGGTGCTGAGCACATCGAACGTCGTGAGCGGTCGACCGAGGGTGGGGAACTACATCTGACATGGACGGCGGCTTCGACGCCGGTCGAATGAACAAGGCGCCGAAATCGCGAGAGTGCGTTGAGGTTCTCTCACGCCAGTGCATGTGATGTCGAAGATGCTCACCCGTGACAACAGTGAGGGGGTTCAGGAACGTGGGGTACGCGTAATCTCGCCGGGAAAGGGCGACGATCTACAGTTTTCGCCAGGGGGCTCTCGGGTCCGCGAGTGTGTCGAGCATGAGCTGGCACCAAAGGTAGGCGGCGTTCACAGCCAGGTGTCCATGACGTGGACCGAGACCTGTAGGTCTCCGATCGCGACCGTGGCCGGTGCCGTAGGCGTTGCGCAGTTCGGCGACGCCTATCGCGATGCTGAGCGCCCCGCCTAAAGATGTTTCGGTAATAGGGCGTGTCGTTGCACGTGATTCGCGCCGTGCTGCTTGATCATTGACGAATGGCAGGGAAGAAGACCGGTTCCGGCGAGGAACCCGACCCCCGGAAAGTCAAGCAGCGCGGTACCCGCCGTGATCTGGGGGCGTTGCGTGAGCGGCGGATGCGGGCGGCGGAGATGTTCGCTGCGGGGCGGCGGCAGATCGATGTCGCGGTCGAGCTGGAGGTGTCCCAGCAGACTGCGTCCCGCTGGTTTCGGCAGTGGACCGAAGGCGGAAGTGAAGCGCTCGAAGGTGCAGGTCGGGCGGGTCGCAGGCCGCGTCTCGACGACACCCAGGTCGAGGTGATCCGAGAAGAACTGCTCAAAGGACCCCAGGCTCACGGCTTCGCCACCGGGGTGTGGACCCTGGACCGGGTCGCGATCGTGATCGAGCGGCTCACCGGCGTGACTTACGGTCCCACCCAGACCTGGACGATCCTGCGGACCCGGCTGGGTTGGAGCCGGCAGCGGCCGACGCGGCGGGCGGTCGAACGCGACGAGGATGCCATCGTGGCCTGGCGCGAGAACGAGTGGCCGCGGATAAAAAAATAGCGCGGCGCCGAGGTGCATGGATCTGCTTCCAGGACGAAAGTGGCGTATCGCTGCTCCCGGTGGTCCGCGCGACCTGGGCGCCGAAAGGTGTCACACCCGTACTCCGTCACCGTTTCTCGTGGAAGCGCATGTCCATGGCCGGGGTGCTGGCCTATCGCCCCGACCGCAGCGAAAGCGCGTTCGTGTTTTCCATGACCGACGGCGCCTACAACACCGACAGGCTCATCGAGTTTCTCACCGAACTCCGCGCCCACTTCGCCGGTGAGAAGCTCATCGTGCTCTGGGACGGGCTCATGGCCCACCGGTCCCGGGCGATGACTGCCTGGCTGGCCACCCAACGTGACTGGCTCCACGTCGAACGCCTCCCGGCGTATGCGCCCGAACTCAACCCGATCGAACAGGTCTGGGGGAACATGAAATCCACCGAACTGGCCAACCTGTGTCCCGATACCCTCGACGAGGTCCGCACCGCGACCGAGACCGGGCTGGCCCGGATCGGCTCGAGCTACGACCTGTGCCTCGGTTTCCTCGACCACACCGGACTTTCCTTATGATCCCCACTCACTCAATTACCGAAACATCTGTAATATGCGCTTGACGCCGGAACCGCCATCAGGGCTGTTAACACCTGCTTGGTTAGGTCGGAGTGACAGTGATTCTTGTGCGCGGGTGGTGAGTTGCCCGAGGTCGTCGTCCTTGGTGAAGGGAACATCCCGGTCGTTGAGTACCAGCTTGGCGGTTGATTCGATCAGCTCTTTCGCGCTGCCGATTGCCAACTCGGGATCGTTCTCGACCGCTGATTGAATGCGTTTCAAGTGTGAACGAATCACAGATGCCTCGGTAAGATTTGCCAGCGCGCCTTCCGGCAGGCTGCGTGAGGGGAACTCGAGGCGTCCGGTTTCCATGTCGCGCTTGTATCCGTCCCGGGCTAGAGAAGACCAGAACTTCTCGACGTACTGTTCCTCGAAATCCTCGAGTATGCGTTCCATCGCCCGTAGTGCGCGGGCGACATGGTTTTCGTCGGTCCAATCCACCGACTCCATGTATGCCTGAGCAGTCTGTCGGCGAACGCTGGAGTCCTCGTAGGTCGAGTCGGGGTTCGGTGCGAAACCCTCGTCCTGGAATGCGGTGGTAATTGCCCCCACTGTGCTGTCGGTGGCAGCGTCTCGGAATCTTCCGCGTGTGCCTGGGCTGACGAGGTCCACCCGGATCATTCCGCAGCGTCCTTGGTGGGGGTGCGCCGGCGTGGCTTGCGTAGGTCGGTGCGCGCGCCGCGTCCTGGCCGGTTGCGGGCCCATTCGACGATCTCGCTGCGCTTCCACAGGGGTGTGTTGCCGATCTTCTCGACCGGTTTGGGGGCGTGGCCTCGGTTGACGTAGGAGTGGAAGGTCACCGGCTTGATCTCGTCGCCGGTTTCTTCTTTCAGTACCTCGACGCATTGCTGTGCCGTGAGGCGGTTCGGGTTCGCCATCGTTTCTGGCCTTTCGTTTCTCGGGCACGGTCATCGCGGATGTGCCGGGGTCCGGTTCCTGCAACTTTACATAGAGGGCTTGCTTTGTGGAAACGTGCGCGGGCCTGCTGGGATGTAGCCGGAGTTGCAACATAACAAATGTGAATTGTAAAGTTAGGGGCGAAAGAGCAGACCAGGGAAGGGGAATCGGATGTCGATCATCACCGCTATGGCAGCGACTGCGCTGGCGGCACTGCTCGTCTGGACGATCGGTGCTCCGATTGCCCGCCTCGGCGGCGCTCTGCTGGCGATCGCCTCGCTGCTGTGCATCATCTCCGGTGACCCGATCGCCGCCCGCACACCGCTGCTCCTGGGCGGTGTGGCGCTGTGGCTGGCCGGTCACTTCCTGACCGCCTACAAAACCCGGGTCTGGTCCTCACGGCTGGCCGAGAACTTCGTGACCCGCACGCCGCTGCGCTACCTCGATCCGGTCCGCGGCCATGAGCACCGCCATGCACGCCGCACCGCTGCGCACCGCACACCGGAGTCGAACACCCACCAGATTCAGTCCCCGATCGACCACTTCGCGCAGTGGGAGCAGGAACTGGCCGCCCACACCGCTCCCACCGTCCCGACCACATCCACTCGCCCCGTGGCCAAACGCGTCCCCGTACGTCCGGCCGGACCCTCGCGCAGCACCGTCTACGGCAAACGCGCCGCCAAAATCGCCACCAACATCGCCGTCCGCAAGGTCCCCGGTGCACGCGCCGCCCGCTCGGCCTGGCGCTTCGTGCGCTGACCGCTCCTTCTATCGGCTCCCTTCATTCGCACACACCCTCAGAAAGGTGGACCGCTCATGTCCGCACTGACCATCACCCACACCCACGCCGACGGCACCCTGATCGACGGCACCGCGCGCGGCGACGGCTCCGCCCAGATCCTCAAAGCCCAGCGCTGGCGCTGGTCCCGCAACCTCGGCTCGTGGTACCTCCCGCAGTCGCGGGACCGCCGCGCCAAGCGCACCCAGATCGACGCGACGGCCACCGCGTTGCGTACCGCAGGGTTCACCGTCGAGGTCGATATCGGCGACACCTACCGGCCCACCGCCGACGTCGAATCCGACAAGATCGCCCGCCAGGCCGATCGCGTGGACGCTCTCGATGCCAAGGCCGACCGCAAGGCCGGCACCGCCGAGGCCGCGTGGGCCGCCGACCAGGCCGCACATGATGCGCTGCCCGAGGGCGGTAAACCGATCAAGGTCGGCCACCACAGCGAGACCCGGCACCGCCGCGCGGTGGAGAAGTCCTGGAACGCGCTCAGCAAGGCCGTGGCAGCCGAACGTGAGGCCGCAACCGCGCGGGGTCGCGTCGACGCCGCAGCCAAGACCACCGATCGTCGCTACGCCCCGGTCACCGTCGCGCGCCGGATCGACAAGCTCACCGCCGAGCTGCGCCGCCTCGAACGTGACCGCGACGGATACACCCGGACCCTGCACACCAACAAGCAGACCGGCCAGAAGTACGTCGAGACCCACGAGGCTGCGAGCGGGGACTACCGCGAGCGGATACTCGCCGAGATCGAGCACACCGCCGACGAGCTCGTCTACTGGAAAGGCGTGCGCGCACACCAGATCGCCGCAGGCACCGCGACCGCCTACAGCCGCGACGTTGTGGCCGTGGGCGATGTGGTGCGGTACGTCGGGCACTTCCACCGAGTCCTCAAGGTCAATGCGAAGACGGTGACCATCGGCTCGATCGTCGGAGGTTCGTGGACAGATCGCGTCCCCTACACCGAGATCCGGGGCCTGCGAGACGGGCAAGGCCGCCCGGTACGTATCGACGACGGCGCGCGGGTGGTCGACACCGACGCCGACACCGGGCCTGACGCCGCCTGAACTGCTGCTTCCCGGGGCGCTCGGACAGTCCGAGCGCCTCGACCCTGCGACCTGGACACGATGGGAGAACACATGACCGAGACCCTCACCAACCGGCACGGCGACGAGATCGCCGTCGGGCAGCTGTGGACCGACGATCCGCGCCGCACCACCGTGCGGACACTGCGCATCGACGACCTCGTTCGCGAAGGCAACCTGGGCCCGCGCGCGGTGTGCACTGTCATCCGCTCCTACGACACCGAGACCGGGCAGGTCACTACCCCGGGGAGGGTGGTGTCGATCAAGGTCGACAGCCTGCACACCACCGCCTCGGGCCGGGGCTACCGGCTCGAAGCTGGCCACCCGCCGGCCCTCGGCATGTAGCGCCTTCGCGTACCCCGAGAAACCCCGTGACCTGCTGAGATGACACGTCCCATCGGGTCGCGGGGTGCTGGCGTCCCTGGACCGGGCCGCGGTTCGTGACAGAGGAGCGATACAGCCTGTGACCAGCACGAACGACACGTCCCGACGGGGGAGTCGGACCCGCGCACAAGGTCGAGATACGTCCCCACTGCGGCCCTAGGATGTCTGCCGATCATGATCGAGACTCGAGGAGGTGCAATGCCGCTACAGACACAGACGCCACGCGCATGGGCGAATGCCGTGCTCGCCGACGGGGCGGCCTGCATCGTCGATGTGGAAACCAGCGGACTGGATGGGTCGATCATCGAGATCGCCGTGATCGACGCCGCGACCGGCGATGTTCTGCTCGACACGCTCGTGGACTGCTCACCGGTCGAGATCGAACCCGGAGCCATCGAGGTGCACGGACTGACCGCTGCTGACCTGGTTGGTGCGCCGCGCTGGCCGGAGGTCTTCGCAACGCTCGCAGCGGTCACCGCGAGCCGTGTGGTGCTCGCCTACAACGCGAAATTCGACCTGGGCCGGGTCCTGCACGACTGTCGACGGGAGGGGATCGACCCGGCGCACCTGGCCGACCCCGACCGCTGGCAGTGCGTGATGGCCCGCCGCTGCGAGGCGCTCGGCCTCGGACCGGATGGTCGATTGCGGCTCGGTGGTGGCCATCGCGCGCTCGCCGATGTGCACGCGACTCGCGCGGTACTGCGGATGCTCGCCGATGGGCGACCCGATACCGATGGGTCTGCTGTCTTGGCGATCCGTGCCAGGGAGGGATCTTGAGAGGTGGCCGTCGACAGTCGATCACCCGGACGACGTCTCTGATAACTCGCCTGCTCATGCGAAGCTCAGCCCGTGGATGAACTGCGGATGGTGGGTAAGTGGTGGCTGTCGGAGACCCCTGAAGTGCGGGTCGGTGGGGTCCTGGAGATCGATACGAATGGACGGAGTCGTCTGGAACTGACGGATTCGCTCGCCGCCGACATGGGTGCGAAGGTGGTGCATGGCGCGGCTGATGGGCGCCATGTGACGCTGCTGGAATGCCTGCCCGCAAATGGCGGGAAAATCACCGTGGGCGAGCAGTACACAGTTGTTGAGGTCTTTCGGTCGCGGGTGGTACTCGTCGGCGTACATCTCGGGTCGGAGGACGAGCAGGCGTTCGATGGTCTTGAGGTGGAGCTTGCGAATCTCACGGCGTGGACACAGCGGACCGGCATCGATCGCAGGAGCTTTTACAAAGCGGATGAGGACGGCTCGGACAAGCTGAAGTTCCGTAGGATCACTGTGGACCCCAGTGAGCTGGATTCGGTCTCTGCTCAGTTGAAGGAGTCCGAGGAGACCGTGACGCTGGGTTGGACGGGACTGCTGCACGGATAGGTGACATCTGAACTGTGGTGCCGTGAGGCACTGCTGGAAGGATGGACCCCGTGCCCAAGCCCTATCCGAAAGAGTTCCGCGACGACGTCGTCCGCGTGGCCCGCAACCGCGAACCAGGTCAGCACCTGCGGCAGATCGCCGCCGACTTCGGCATCAGCGAATCCTGCCTGACCAACTGGCTCAGGAATGCCGACGTCGAGGACGGCACCAAGCCAGGGACGACGAACGAGGAGTCCAGAGAGAACCGCGAGCTGAGAAAGCGGATCCGGTTGCTTGAGCAGGAGAACGAAGTGCTGCGGCGGGCCGCGGCGTATCTATCACAGGCGAATCTTCCGGGAAAATGATGTACCCGCTCGTCCGCGAGCTGGCCGCCGGCGGGATTCCCGTCGCGGTGACGTGCCGGGTTCTGGGGATCGCGCGCCAGCCGTACTACCGGTGGCTCGCCGACCCGGTCACCGACGCCGAACTCGAGGAGGCGTACCGGGCGAACGCCCTGTTCGACGCCCACCGCGAGGACCCGGAGTTCGGCTACCGGTTCCTCGCCGACGAAGCCCGCGATGCGGGCGAGTCGATGTCGGACCGCACGGCGTGGCGGATCTGTTCGACCAACAGGTGGTGGAGTGTGTTCGGCAAGAAACGTGGCTCGAAGAAGGGCCGCTCCGGGCCGCCGGTGCACGATGATCTCGTCGGCCGCGTCTTCACCGCGGATGCTCCAAACACTTTGTGGCTCACCGATATCACCGAACACAGAACCGAGGAAGGCAAGCTCTACCTGTGTGCGGTCAAGGACGTGTACTCGAACCGGATCGTCGGCTACTCGATCAGCGATCGGATGAAATCCCGTCTGGCTGTCACGGCCCTCGAATCGGCAGTGGCACGGCGGGACTCGGTTGCCGGATGTGTGGTTCATTCCGACCGTGGATCGCAATTTCGCAGCCGGAAATTTGTCCGCGCCCTCGCCCGCCACGACCTGGTCGGATCGATGGGTCGGGTGGGTGCGGCCGGCGACAATGCCGCGATGGAATCGTTCTTTGCGCTGCTCCAGAAGAACGTCCTCGACCGGCAGAGATGGGCCACACGCGAGCAGTTGCGCATCGCGATCGTGACTTGGATCGAGCGGACCTATCACCGCCGGCGACGTCAGCTCCGGCTCGGCAGATTGACGCCTGTCGAGTTCGAGACCATCATGACCACACCAGCCACACAGGCTGCGTGACCGAATCTGTCACCGGATCGTGCAGCAGTCCCGACTCTGAATATGCCGGGAACGGCGGTAGGAGCCTGGGAGCGCGGGTTCACCGTAAAAGAACGTGCAACCGTTACCGTTCGCTCCGACGAGAAAAGAGCATGGAACGGGTTCGACGACACAGTGTCCGCAGTGCGTGATCTGGTCACGTTGGCCACCCAGGTGGGGTGCCGTGTAGGGAAGAAAACCCTCCTCATGAGGGACGATGACGCGGACTTGAGGGATTACCGCGTAGGGCTCTATTTCGATGCCGGCTCAGGTAAGGAACGCGCGGTGTCTCCCCACGACATCATCTTCACCCTGAAAGATGTGGACTGGGACACCCTCTTGCCCGCATGGGTGGCGCTGCGGAAAAAGGTGGGATTGCCGCTCGATGTGCTTTTCAGCCTGGACTACAACGAGGGCGGTTACTACGAGAACCAAATCTTCAACGCGGCGTCCGCCACCGAAGGGTTCCACGCCGCTTTGTGCCCCGAGTCAGTCGGACTCCCAACCGAGCTGCACGAGAAGGTGAAAGCCGCAATACGGGACTTGTTCCCAGAGGATAAAGACGCCCGTGCATGGATCAGACAGCGCACAGGTGACAACCGACCTGGACTGAAACAGAGGATCACGGAGATCGCGAAGATCCCGGACCAGACAGCAGTGGAGAAACTACTGACCGATGTGGATATGTGGGCAAGGTGGTTGCGAGATGCACGAAACGCTCTCGGCCACCTTAATACCGGCGAGCTAGAGGAAAGAGTTCCCGAGCAGGTCCGGTACCGGCTCGCCTATGTCACAAAGGCGTTGCTCCACTTGGTGCTCATGCAGGAGCTCGGGTTGAGCGCGGCTACACAGCAGAAGGCTGTAGAAAACAACTTCGGCTACTCGGCTCGCGCGTTCGGCGAAGGGGTCCGCGCGGCGAAGGCGTAGACGCCAGGGATGAGGGTCTGTGGTTGGGCGGGGTGCTCAATGCGTACAGCGAACTACTGAAAGTGGGCTCTGAGCTGCATAGATGACACGTCCCGCCGGGTAACCGGCGGTCAAGGCCGGGTGTGGGGAAGCGTTCCCTGCGCCCGGCATTTTGTTGTCGGTTTTCTGGTCCTCGAAAGATGCGTTGATCTGCGGTGACGGCACCCGAGTTGCACCAGGTGAGGTGGTTTCCGGGGTAGTCCGGTGCGTCTGTGCAGGTAGCAGCGGTGCGTGTACGGAAAATGGCACACTAACGGCTCGGTAGACTCCGCCTCATGGCCGCCTACATCCGCAAAGTCCGCATCGCCTCGGGAGCGACCGCGGTGCAGATCGCGGCCAAGCAGGGCCGCCGGGACAAGGTGCTCGAGCACCTCGGATCAGCCCACACCGACAGCGAACTCGCCGCCCTGCTCGAGGCGGCGCGGGAGAAATTGCTCGCCGGCCAGCAGGAACTCGACCTCGACCTCGGCACCACCAGCTCTGCACCGACGATCACCGGGAAGCGGTCCCGGTGGCTGGTCGAGGTCATTGCTGCTGCGTGGCGACGTCTCGGCTTCGATGTCATCGACAACGAGGCGTTCTT
The DNA here is from genome assembly GCF_019317345.1 of Rhodococcus sp. LW-XY12. Classification (NCBI taxonomy): domain Bacteria; kingdom Bacillati; phylum Actinomycetota; class Actinomycetes; order Mycobacteriales; family Nocardiaceae; genus Rhodococcus; species Rhodococcus sp. LW-XY12. The sequence continues at coordinate 12,021 of NZ_CP079226.1, read as the reverse complement.
CCAGCTCGTGGCAGCCCGGCTCGTCGAACCGACCTCGGTTGCGGATGCGGGCAGAGTGCTGCGGGAGATCGGGATCGCCCCGGCCCACCGCAACACCTTCGTGCGGACCCTGAAGCGGTGCACTGGCCACGGTTACCGCGACGACATCGCACGACGCTGCTTCGAGCATGCCGCCACCGCGGGGGATCTGAACCTGCTGCTCTACGACGTCACGGTGCGCCGTGAGGCGCTTGCTGTTCGAGCGGAGGTGAGAGACCTTTGCCTTGAGCCTGGCCGTAGCCAGGAGTCTATGAAGCTGGGGGCAGCCTGACCGGGGAGACGCCCGGGAGGGTGGGAGCAGCCCTGACAAAGCCGTGTCGCGTCAGCACCGCTGGATGACGTGGGCGCGGCGAGCGATGCCGAAGAGGTATACGCGAGGAACCGGTGTCATCACCTGTCTTGACGTATAACCGCCTCTAACCCTGCGGATTTGGGGCGGGCGCGGTGAGCTGTCTGCCGGAGTGACGGGCAGGCAGACCGTCCGGGGGACGAGTTACTTTTCCCGGGCGGGGCCGGCGGCGAAGGACTACGGAGTAGTCGCCGGTGGGTGCCGCAGGCAGATAGCCGGGTGCCTCCTTCGGTGAGCGAACAGCGAGTGAACACGGGAAGGTTCTCGGATCTGCCACGACCGTGGTGCAGCCGGTGCTGCGGGGTGGCTGGGTGCGTCGTCCACCGACCGATCCGGGAGCTGGCGGAGCCGCCGTAGTACTGCGAGTCCGGGAGAGCCGGACACATCGGGAAGGGCGGCAGCGACAATGGATAGGAGGTACTGCGATGGCGCAAGACGCGTCGGTGAACTCCGGCGCCGGGCCTCGGGCGGATATCGCCCGGGATCGGGTAGCGCGGACGCAGATCAAGTATCACCGGTGGGCCAAGACCGACCGCAGTGCGCGGTTCGGGGACTTGTTCAACCTCGTGTCCCACCCGGACTATCTTCGGATGGCCTGGTCGGTGGTGGCACGCAACAAAGGAGCTCGCACTGCTGGGATCGACGGTGCGACAGTGCACCGGATCGAACAGCGCGGCGAGGTCCAGGCGTTCTTGTCCGGGATCGCCGCAAGCATCGAGGACGGCACGTATCGGCCCGCGCCGGTGCGGCGGGTGCTCATCCCCAAACCGGGCGGCAAGTCCCGCCCGTTGGGGATCCCCACCGTGACCGACCGGGTCGTGCAACAGTCGTTGAAGATGGTGCTGGAACCGATCTTCGAGGCCGACTTTCTGCCGGTCTCATACGGTTTCCGGCCGAAGCGGCGAGCCCACGATGCGGTCGCCGAGATCCATTACTACGCCCAACGCGGGTACCGGTGGGTGCTGGACGCGGACATCGAAGGATGTTTCGACCACATCGATCACCGGGCATTACTCGCACGGGTGCGGGCACGGATCACGGACAAGAAGACCGTCGCATTGGTGCGGGCGTTCCTCAAGGCCGGGGTGCTCGATGAGCTCGGCCGCCAGGGCGGCACCGATGCGGGAACGCCTCAGGGCGGGATCATTTCACCGCTGCTGGCCAACATCGCGTTGTCCGCTCTGGACGAGGCGATCATGGCTCCGTGGCAACCCGGTGGCGATCAGGCCACGCAGTGGGCTCGTCGCAAACGGGTGCGTAGCGGGATGGGCAACTGGCGGATCGTGCGCTACGCGGACGATTTCGTCATCATGACCAACGGCAGCAGAGATGACGTACTCGCCTTGAAAGAACAAGTCACCGAGGTGCTCGGCGGGATCGGACTCCGTTTGTCCGAGACCAAAACCCGCATCACGCACCTCGAGCATGGGATCGACTTCCTCGGCTTCCACCTCCAGTGGAGGCAACGACGAGGAGGCGGAAAGTGGTACTGCATGACCTTCATCGCCGACAAGGCGTTTCGATCGATCAAGCAGACCATCCGCCAGTTGACCCCACGCCGGTCTCCTCGGCCCCTGACGGCTGTGATCGTCGAGGTCAACGCGGCACTGCGTGGCTGGACCTACTATTTCCGCCACGCGCTGGCCGGGCGACGGTTTTCCTTCCTCCGGTATTTCACCTGGCGAAGGTTCGTGGCCTGGCAGCGCGAGCAGCGTCGTTGGAACTGGTCCAAGGTCAAACGATGGCTCCGCCGTTCCGACGGCAGTTGGAGACCCATCGCGACCTCGGATGCGGTCCTGTTCGATCCCACTCGAGTGCGGATCGAACGCTACTGGTACCGCGGGACGAAGATCCCCAGTCCCTACGACCCGATCATGGCTGCCTGACCGGCACCATCGTCGTGGAGAGCCCGTTGCGTTGAAAGGCGCACGGCGGGTTCGGCGGGAGGCCCGGGGAAACGGAGCAGCAGCAATGCCGCCACCGCGCCCCGGGTCCACCCAACACCTTGTATTTCGAAGCTGAGAAGGAAGACGAGCTCCGTAAGGTCGGCTACTCCAAGGAGCGCCGGGTCGACCCGCAGATCGTCGTCGGGCTGCTCGTCGACCGCACCGGATTTCCCTTGGAAATAGGGTGTTTCGAAGGAAACCACGCCGAAACCCGCACCATCGTGCCCATCGTGCGGCAGTTCCAGGCCCGCCACAATATCGACGGGGTGGAGATGGTCATCGCCGCCGACGCCGGCATGTTGTCGGCGACGAACCTCAAGGATCTCGACGCTGCAGGACTGAAGTTCATCGTCGGATCGCGGGTGACGAAGGCACCGGCGGATCTGGCCAGTCATTTCCACTGGAACGGGGACGTGTTCACCGACGGGCAGATCATCGACACCGTCACCCCACGGCACGCCAAAACCGTGGTCAACGACCTCACCCGTCGCAGTGAGCCGGTATGGGAGCCGACCGACGCGACGGCGTGGCGGGCGATCTGGGCGTACTCGACCAAGCGTGCCGTCCGGGACAACCAGACGCTCAACGCGCAGGAAGCCCGGGCCCGGGAGGTCGTCGACGGCACCCGTGCTGCTCGAACACCGCGGTTCGTCAAGAGCACCACCAGGGGCAAATCCCTCGACACCGATGCTCTGGCCCGGGCGCGTTCCCTGATCGGCCTGAAAGGCTACGTGACGAACTTGCCTGTCTCGCTGATGAATCCACAGGAAGTCATGGCGAAGTATCACGATCTGTGGCATGTCGAGCAGTCGTTTCGGATGTCGAAGACCGACCTGCGGGCCCGCCCGATCTTCAGCCACACCCGCGATTCCATCGAGGCGCACCTGACCATCGTGTTCGCCGCCTTGGCGATCTCACGCTACCTGCAGGACGCGACCGGGATGTCCATCCGGAAGATCGTTCGGACCCTGCGTCCCTTACAGGAAGTCACCATCACCATCGCCGGCCACGAGCACACCGCCTTCGATCCGCTCACCGACGACGCCGTGCACATCCTCCACTCCCTCGGCATCGCGAATCCCCGGTCGGGGTTGGCACACTAATCTGGTGCAACTCGGGTCAAGGCCGGGTGTGGGGAAGCGTTCCCTGCGCCCGGCATTTTGTTGTCGGTTTTCTGGTCCTCGAAAGATGCGTTGATCTGCGGTGACGGCACGTCCCGGAGGGATGCGAGCGGAAGGAGTGGCGGCCAAGGGGTTGCAACAATACAAATGTTGGTTGTATAGTTACCCCTGTCCGGAACGCCCAGCGAAGGAGAAGGAAATGTCGAATACCCCTGTTGCAGAACTGGTCACCGTCACCATCACCGGAACTCCGGTGCTCACCGAGATCGCCGAAATCCTCGACTACCGAACCGACTTCTTCGGCGGCCGGGTCGCCGACGTGCGCCTGGCCGACGGCACCATCGCCCGGCACGTCGATGCTCTCGACATCGAGGTGGGCGTCGCCGCGCGCGCCGCGCGCACCGCCGCCTGATGTGCCTGCCGATCTCGAATCCACGCCCCAGTACAGGAGAATGCCCATGACTGCACCCGTCACCGCACTGCCCGCCGGGTTCGCCACCGAGGTCGACGGAGCCGCCGCGCTCATCGTCGGCGGCGTCCACAGCTTCCCGCGTCATCCGCAGCGCGGCGCGCTGGGGCAGCCGTTCGCGGGTGCGCAGAGCTCGGCGTCGGAGGTCGGGGTGATCGGCGTGCCGCTGTACGCGCTGGTTGCGGTCGAATGGGCCACCGAGGTGCGCACCATCGAGCGGGACGGCAGCACTCGCACGGTCTTCGTTACCGGCTGGCTGGGCACTCCGCAGGGGGTCACCTGGTCCTTGCGCCCGGCTGTCCATGACGTCGAGCGTGGGCTCTACCGGCTCGATGATTCTGAACGGTTCGCCGCATCGGCGTCGACGGCCGAAGTGCCTGCTGCGATCGCGGGTGTGGTGCGGTCCTGGGGGCTGGGTGCGGTTCCGGAGCGGGTGCGGGTCCACAACTTCCCGCTATGAGGCGCATAGGTGCAGGTAGAAGGTTTGCCCACCTTGAAGTTGTCAAACGACAACCACAGATATAGAATCGAGTTGTCATTCGGAAACGGAAGGTGGAGGATGGACAAGTACAAGGGGATCGACAAGGACACCCGCAAGATCCTCAAGGCGGTTGAGGAGGCAGGTTTCGTGGTTCACCGCGCCAAGAGCTGCCACCTGATGGTCTACAAGGACGACGTGCTGATCACGACGTTCTCGGCCACCGCGAGCGATCCGCGGGCGTTCCGAAACGGTCTCGCCCCGCTCAAGCGAGCGGGCTTTCAGTGGCCACCGCGTCGCTGACGATCAAGGGCCGGGGGTGCTGATATCACCCCCGGCCCGGCCTCATTGTCCACCACCGACCGCGCCGACCCCGCACCGCACCCGAGAGGAAACACCGACCGTGACCGCACAGTCCTACAACGTCATCGCCGAACTCGACACCGAGTTCGGACCGGAAAGCGCCGAGCAGCTGCTGGGCCCCATCGCGGACTACAGCGGCGCGGCCGGGCGCTCCGAACTCGGCCACGCCGAGGTTATCTTCACCGTCCCGGCCGACTCGGTACGTCAGGCCAATTCCACCGCGCTGGCGATCCTCGAGACCTACCCGTGGCCGCTGCGCTCGGTACGGGTGCTGCTCACTGCCGATTACGACCGCCTGCTCGACGGCGTGGATCTGCCGCCGTTGCTGTCGGTTCAGGAGGCTGCCGACCGGCTCGGAATCAGCCGCCAGGCCGTGCTCAAGGCGATCACCGCCCAGCGGCTGCCCGCCGTCCGTGTCGGCGGCACCTGGATCGTGCGCGAATCCTCGGTGCTCGCCCACGCCCGCCGCAGCGCGTGAGAGTCACCCTGTTGGTCGAACCTGGCCCTCTCGAGGACAATTCGCGTCCCCGGGCACGCTGTCGTGCCCGGATCACTGCTCGACCTCCACCACAGAATCGACAAGGACCGTCATGCCCACTTCAGCGCTCGTGCTACCGGGAGATCGCCAGTGCCCGGTGCTCATCCACGTCCCGCACGCCTCCCGCGTCATTCCGGCCGAGATCCGCGCCGACCTGATTCCCACCGACGTCGAGCTGGCCGCCGAACTCGATGAATCCACCGACACCGCGACCGACGAGATCGCCGCCGCCGCCCGGCGACACAGCAGCCTGCGGCCGACGACCGTGGTCAACACACTCTCGCGACTGGTGATCGACCCGGAACGGTTCACCGATGCCGGCGAGCCGGCCGATGTCTTCGGCCGGGGCGCGGTCTACACCCGCACCTGCGCCGGCCGCCCGCTGCGCACCGAACCGTATCCGCGTGCCGCCGAGCTGATCGATGCCTATTTCCGTCCCTATGCCGACACGGTCACCGCCGCCGTCGACGAGTGTCTGCACGCGTGCGGGCGTGCGGTGCTCATCGACCTGCACTCCTATCCCGCCACCGCGTCCGGTTTCGAGGACCGGAGCGCCGCGCGCCCCGCACTGTGTATCGGCACCGATCGGGTGCACACCCCGGCGTGGCTGACCGAGGCTGTCCGTGGCGCATTCACGTCCCTGCCCGAGATCGACCGGATCGGCGAGAACACCCCGTATGCGGGCAGTTACGTGCCGCTGCGTCACTACGGTCGCGACGAACGCGTGGTCTCGGTGATGATCGAGCTGCGCCGCGATGTCTACCTCACCGACCCGCGCACCCCCGATCTCGCGCGCGTCGACCGGCTCGGCCGCGCCCTGGCCACCGTGATCGACCACGCCACCGCGCAGGTGGCCGCGAATGTGTAAACCCAAGCCCGGCCCGCGCTGCACCCCACACGTGCGCGCCCGCCTCGATCAGGCCACCGCGCGCGTCGCGACGGCCCGCGCTCGGCTGGCCGAGCATCCGACGCACACGCGGGTGCAACGCCGCCTCGCCGCCGCCGAAGCCGACTACGCGCAGACCCTGGCGCTGTACGACTCCACGCCGGGCGGCCAGGACGATCTGCGAGCTGCGATCGAGGCCGCGACCGACCCGCACGACCGACACGCGCTGACCGTCCGTCTGCGGGACGCTGAAAAGCTCAGAGCCGAGCAGTCGGACGCGCTGCGCCGTGCCCGAGCAGAACACACCGATGAGGAAGGAGTCGACGATGAGCAACGAGGAACCGATGACGCAGGAGCGGCGCGAAGCGTTCTGGAGGACGTTCGGCTGGAGTCCGGACCTTCCGGAAGCCGAGCGGAAGCAGATCGAGGATCGGTGGACCGATCCGAAGATCGAGGAGGCCGAAGCCCTCGGCTTCTGATCAACGGCCAGCAGATCACCCCGGTCGCGACGCACCCCCTGTCCGGCGACGTGCGCGCGAAGCTCGAGTCCCGGGGGTTGTCTGCGCCGCCACTGCACGAGTTGGCACCGTCCGATGCTGGGGTCTATCGCGAGCAGGTGCTCGAGCTGACCCGCAAGAATCCGCACGCGGCGTCGGTGTACGTCTACGACGAGGACGAATACCGGGCCATGCGGCTGCTGGTGACCGACGACGGCAAGGCTGGTGTCGCCCTCAAAGGCGACGAGATCGTTTCGGTGTTCGCGCACAAGGACTGCGCACACCCGCGCGCGGCGCGCGCGATGCTCCGGCACGCCACCGCGCTCGGCGGGCACCGGCTGGACTGCTTCGACACCGTGCTGCCGGACCTGTACGCCGATGCCGGGTTCGTGCCTGTGGCACGACTGAGGTGGAACGACGACTACGCCCCCGACGGTTGGGACTACGAGACCTTCCGCGCGTTCAATAACGGCCGCCCCGATGTGGTGTTCATGGCCTACGACTCCGATCGTGTCGACGGCAAGTACACGCCCGGGGCGGGGGAGTACGTCGAGGACTACGACGACGGTATCGCTCGCGCGCAGCGGTACCGCCCGAGCTGACCGGTGCGGCGCGCTGTGGCTCGAATCCGTCCCCGCAACCGATTGTGTCGGTTGCGGGGGCGGTGCTTTTGCCGGTCCGACCTGGGCAGATGGCATGTCCCGTGGCGGGGCTGCGGGCCTTCGGGGAATCGGCAACCTCGCACGGTTGACACATTGCAAACGATATTTGTATTGTTGGGGTGCGCCGCCCGGTGCGGCGAGGGTTCGCAGGCGAGTAGTTCGCCCACCTTCGGTCGGCGCGTGAATCCCCAGATCCGAGCAGCACTTCCGCAGATCCAACGATACAAAACACGTTTGTTTTGTACTCGATCGTGACGTGACCATTTCGGCAACGTCCTGACGACGGGAGCCCGACAGTGACCCTCACACCTCCGCAGTGGACCAACCCCACCGACTACCGCAGCCTGATGCGCCTGCGCCGCGCCCTGCCCGCCCCGATCCTCCACAAAGCCCTCGGCACGCTCTTCGAGGACATCGACCTGCACACCCTCGCCGTGCGCGGAACCCACCTCGCCCGCCGCGCCCCCGCCGACACCGCCGCCGCCGCAGAGCTGGCCGCCATCGCCCGCGTCCTGGCCGAGGTGGTCGCCTCGCCGAGCGCCGCCCGCATCACCACCACCATTGCCGCGCTACGCACCCGTATCGGCCACACCCACCGCAACGGCTTCGAGCTGCTGATGTTCGCCTACCGCGACCTGCTCGACGACCCCTGCGCTCGGCACTACGGCGCCGACGCCCAGGCAGCCGCACCCGCACACCCCCACGACACCCGCTGGAACGAGGCAGCCGCATCATGAGCATCGACTACGCAGCACTGCGGGCACAGGTTCTTCTCGCCGCCCGCGAAGGCCGCGCCACCTACCTGCCCGCCGGGGCACGTGCGAACCCCACGGCACAGGTCTTCATCGACGGCGAATACATCGGGCAGGCAAGCACGGTCGCGCACTACGTCCGCACCGACCACGACAACCCGGCCTCGGTATACGCGGAAACCGTTCTGCTGCCCGGCCGCGACCACCAGATCCCGGACCGCCTCAAGATCCCGAAGCACTGAGGCCGACGTCGAGACTCTCCGGCCACCCGGCACCACCGAATCTCCGACGAAAGGACCATCACCATGACCAACCCCACCGCCGCAGCGCCCGAGCCGTACCTGTGCGGCGGCGAACGCGCCGCCGCCCACGGCGCGCACTACATCGAAGAGACCGTGCGCGTGTACCTCATGCGCGACCTGGCCGGTACCGACACCTGGGTCATCGACCCCACCTGTTTCGGTGACGCGCTTCCCTCGGAGTACGACGAGCCGCAGAACTCCGAATGCCGGTGCGAGACCCCCGACGAGTGCGCCGACATCGTCGACCGGATGGACAAGGTCGGCCTCCCGGACGGCGAGGACCTGATGTTCATGCTCGCCGCCGCGCTCGGCTACACGCTCACCCAGACCGACGCCTGAGCGGAGCAGGCCGGGACGCGCAGCGCGGCCCGGCTGTGCGGCATGTGCTCATACGACCGACGACAAGGACCTGCCCGATGAACTCTCCCGACCTGTTCTCCACCACGCGCACGATCGCCGATCTTGCCGCTGTGCGCGACGCTCACGCCCCGATTGCTCTGGACCCTGCCACCGCTGCCACCGACATGGCCCCGGACCACACGAGCGCCACACGGGCGCTTTCGGCGCTGTGGGCGCTGGTGCCGTACGCCGAGCGCACCGGAGCGACCCCTGACGACCTCGAGTCGGTCCTGGCCGACCTGACCGCTGATCTTCGTCACCTGGCGGACCGGCTCGGCACCGACTGGCACGAGATCACGCGCCGCGCGGATGGCTACTACGGCGACGAAACCGATGGCACCGATCAGGGGCCGGCCCCCGCCCGCCGTCCGGCGGCTCCCGAGCTGGAGGTCATCGTCGTGCGCGATCCCGACGGCCCGTCCGTGATCGAGGCGTTCCTCGACGGCGTGCCCGTCCGGCCCACCGAGTACGTCATCGACGCCGGGGCAGGCTGGCACTGGAACGACTGGACCGAGGCACGCGATGCGAATCTGGCGACAGCCTCGCCCGCTACCCGCGCCGCGCTGCTGAGCCACTACGACAACCCGCCCGGTGGGCAGTACGTCGAAGACCGCGACGACGCCCCGTGGATCGATTCCGTCCCTGCGCCTGCCGCTACCGTCGACGGAGCGGCGCAGTGACCACGATGGCGTACCTGACCCGTCGCGCGTTCCCCTCGTCCGCCGATCGCTATCGAGCCCTGCTCGCCAGTCGCGCAACAGTCGCCGAAGTGCCGGACTACCTGCGGATCTTCGACTCGATCGGCATCACCACCGTGGCCGCGCGAGCGGTGCGCCTGGCGACCCGTCAGGCCCGAGGGACCGCGGAGGAGGTGGCCACCCTCGAGATGCTCGACCGCCGCACCGGCGAGATCGTCGGGCACCGGGTAGGAGCGGAGTTGTACGCGGCGGCAACAGTGCTCGGCGAATACCTGCGGCTGCCTGCCACCGATCAGTTCGTGACGGACATGGCCGATGTGCTCGCCCGCGAGCGGCGCTACGAGCTGCGTACCGACGTCGAAATGGTGATGCTCACCTACCGGCTGCTGCTGCTCGATCCCGGCGGGAGCGCAGAGAACATCCTGTGAACTGCGACGACGGCACGTCCCGCCGGGCACGTCCTGCGGCCGGATCGGGTGGTGCGAAAAAGCCGCTCCCCGGGCTTGACACGATACAAATCAGATTTGTATAGTTAGGGAGTCCCCAACGAGAGGAAGAATCATGGAGAACACCATCGAGCAGGCCCGCACCCGCTACGCCGCTGCGATCAAGGGTGGCGACGACGCCGAGTTCATCGCCGCGAAGTCCGCGCTGATCGCCGCGACCACCGGCACCGTCGTGACCGCCGAACAGGCCGCCTACATCTGAGCGGCCCCGCGAAGAACCCCACCGGCTGATATCCGGTGGGGTTCTTCCATTTCCAGCCCCTACCAGCGAAAAGGCGACACGACGCCGACGCTGGGCCTCGATCCCATCGACTATCCCGCCTTCAACGTCCCCGGCCTGGCCGGGAACATTCCCGGCGCAAACCTGTTCGACACCGTGCGGCACTGCCGCCAGATGATCACCTGGGGTGAACTCGTCAAGGCCGAGCCGCTGTGGGACTCCGAGCCCGATCTGTGGGTGGCCCTGCGTGAGCCGCCCGCCGCCTGAAGCTCGACCGCGAACACGAGAAACCCGCCTTTACCTGCAACGATGGCACGTCCCGGCGAGAGGGCCGGCACTTCGCCTCGATGGGGCCGACCGCGCCGATCCCCGCCCTGACCTGCGTCGACGCCACGTCCCGCACGGCGCGCGGGGTCCGTGCGATGCCGATGTCCGCCACGGTCCCCGGCTTGAACTATGCAAAACAGATATGTAAAGTAACGGGTGTTGGAAGCGTGACTGACCAGCCCGAATAACCCCGCCGAATCAGGCGGAGACAAGGAGTTCACTGTGGACAAGATGGTGACGGCAGTGCGGGTCGATGTGGATGGCACTGCGGCGGTGATCGAGCTGGCGGGCACCGAGGAACGGGGAGTCGGTGCGGCCCTGCGCGCGGCGCTGGATTGCCGGATGTTCGATGTGGTGCGGATCGGTCCGGGTCTGGACATGTGGATCGACGAAGAGGGCCTGTTGGTGGGGGAGCCGGTGGTCAATCGTGTGGCGACCCTGATCGCAAAGGCCCACGGCTTCGTGTGGCAGCCGTATGTGGGTGCGGTGGTGTTCACCTCGGTCGACGACGAGGGGGAGACGCAGAGCCTGCGTGAGGGGCAGGTGGAGGCGTTGTTGACGACGGCGCGTGTGGGCGGTGCGGTCGTGGTCGACGCGACTGTCGACGAGGCGGAGGTGGGCGCGTGATGCGTTCGGTGGTGATCGAGTGGACTGAAGTGTCGTCGCACCGTGCAGTGGTGAATGTGCCCGGCGATTTCGATCCGGAGGTCGTGGATCTGGGTGATGCGCTGGGTTCGCTGGAGGATGACGGTTTTCTGGGGGTGGTGAGGGAGGGGATTGTGGTGCGGTTTCTGGATGCGCCTGATCCGGCGGCTGAAGAGTTGTTCGGTTGTTGATGGGGTGGGGGCCGGGTCGTGTGTGGCGGTCCGGCCTTCTGCCGTGTTGGCGGTGGTGGTGTCGTGGTCTCGGTGCGTCCCTCGGCGTGTGTGCCCGGTGGTGGGTGTGGGGGTTGTTGTGTGCTGTGAGCTGGGGTGATGGCATGTCCCGGTGTGGGGCCGGCGGTGGTGCCGGCGGGTGTGGGTGGGGTCGGTGTAGGGGGTGTGTGGGGTGGTGGAGGCGCGGTGGGGTGCTGTTTTCGGCGTGTTTTTGAAATGTGTTGTGGCGCAATGCTTGTTGTGAATCATGTTGGTGTGCAAGGTTTCACTGTTGTAATGCGCATGGCGGTTCTGTGATATCGGGTTATATCCTTGCTGTGTAATGGAATTGGTGATTGGTAGCGTTTATTGTTGTCTGGTGCCGACTTGGGGTGTGGGGTATGATGGGAGCATGATGTCGGGACGGGGAGTCAGCAGCGCGGTGGTGGTGTGCGCGGCGCGCGCAGCGCGTCCCGGCCTGTCGTTGCTCTCCGGTGTGGCATGTGAGGTGACGATGAAAAACGTTGGTGAGCAGAAAATCTCGCTGTTGAGCGGAGCGCAGCGACGCGGGCGACGGCAACGTGACTGGACTCCCGCTGAGCCGCGCAGCGGCTC